>NZ_JAPNXR010000014.1:0-123600 GCF_030397615.1 Vibrio sp. 14N.309.X.WAT.E.F5
TACTCGCTACTCGCTACTCGCTACTCGCTACTCGCTACTCGCTACTCGCTACTCGCTAGTGCGGGTCTTCCGACCAACCATCGCTATCTGACATGTCTGGTGCGCCAGCGATGCTGTTCTCTTCGTCTGCCCATTCACCGAAATCAATCATCTGACATTGCTTGCTGCAAAACGGGCGATGTGGGCTTTGTTCGCCCCATTCAACGTCGGTATTACATTGAGGGCATTTTACGATGGTGATTTTTTTCGACATAGTGATTCTTAATTTGAAGGTGTAATAATACTGAGTTTAGGCTCGAGTGAGGACTCAAGCCAAACTATAAAAGGAAATTAATTATGTGCAGATAGCCAATTCAAATTCGATATCTTGAGTACAGGCTTGGCCGGTTTCAAAACTCATGAATTTAACAGCAAAACGGTTCTTATGGCCCGAGATCATCGGGTAGGCGCCGTATTGCATTGGAATAGAAAGGCGAAGGATATTTGCTTCATCGGCATCGCTCTGGAAGAAGCCAGCACGAGCAATTTGCTCTTTAAAGTGACCAGTCTCTCTGGTGAGCTTTAACCACAGTGTCAGTGCTTCATACAGCGGTTGTAGGCTGTCCATCCATGCTTTGGCATCTCTCATTTTTTTATCGAGAGGTAGGTGCAGCCAATAATGCAGTGCGGGTAAATCAAAGCAGCACGAACCACCGGGTAAATTAAAGCGTTGACGAATTGCGCTCAGGAAGCGGTCTTCTTTTAGAGATTGCCCAAAACGTTCGGCCTGCATCAGTTCGCGATAGATGTTGCCAATATCATTGAGTAATGACGTTAACATCTCTTGATCGACACCTTCAACATCTAACCAACTCTTGTAGGTTACACGTTGTTTCTCAATGTCTTTCGCCAGTTCACTCTTAAGTTGGATCTGTTCGAATATTTCAATCAGATCAAAGATTGAACGGAAAAAGAGTTGATACTGTTGAGCATCAGAAAATGTAGAAGACAGGTGGAGCTGCCTCAAGAGTGATTCAACTCTTAAGTAGATTCTTGTTTTCTCATTTAGAGGATGTTCAAATTTATGGGTGATCATCAAGCAAACCTTCATTCAACATAGTTCTATTCTGACCCATCTACTGTACTGATTGCCAGATACTTTTGATGTAAATCTGTGATTTGAGGCAAAAGTTCTTGGTTTTTAGTATGGTTTTTAATCACGTCATCTGCAACCGCTAAGCGCTGTTCTCTTGAAGCTTGTGATTTTAAAATTGCTGTAACCTGTTCTTTTGAAACATTGTCACGACTCATTGTGCGTTCTATTTGTACTTCTGCCGGCACATCAACGATTAAAACGCGATCGGCCATACCTTGCATTTGGTTTTCAACCAATAGCGGTGCGACTAATAAAGCATAAGGGGATGTGACTTTAGACAGGTCACTGTCAATTTTGTTGCGGATCATTGGGTGAAGTAGTTCATTGAGCCAATGTTTTTCTGTGGGATCAGTGAAGATCACTTCGCGCAGTTTAGCTCGGTTTAGCGCTCCATCTTCGAGCAATACCTCTTCACCAAAATGAGTAGCAATCTGTTTTAGACCTTCACTGCCCAACGCCACCACTTCGCGTGCCACGATATCAGCATCGACAATATCAATATTGAAATGCTCATGGAATAGGTTGGCTACCGTCGTTTTGCCACTGGCGATGCCACCACTTAATCCGATAATGATTGCCATGATTAAATCCCTAGAACAGAAGTGAAATACCAACCCATGATGTCATTGCCCCACAATAGGCTTACCCAACCAGCAATCGCTAGGTATGGGCCAAACGGGAAGGCTTTGTCTATGCCTTGTTGTTTCAAGCGAAGTTGAATCAAGCCGAAAACTAAACCGACCAGCGACGACAAAAGAATGATCATTGGTAGGTGTTGCCAGCCAAGCCATGCACCAAGCGCAGCCAGAAGTTTGAAATCGCCGTAACCCATCCCTTCTTTGCCTGTTAGTAGCTTGAACAGCCAATAAACGGACCACAAGGCTAGGTAGCCAGCCATTGCACCAATCACTGAATCTTGAAGCGATACTGGACTGACGTTAAATAGAGCTAAAGCGATACCAGACCAAACTAAAGGTAAGGTGATTTGATCAGGCAGCAGCATGGTATCGAGATCGATAAAGGTTGCGGTAATCAATGCAAACGTGAAAAAGATCAGAGCGATGGCGTAATAACTGAAACCAAAATGACTAGCGACTGCGGTACAAAGGATTGCGGTAAGCAGTTCGACTAAAGGGTAGCGAGCACTGATTGGGTTAGCACAGCTATGGCATTTGCCTTTTAAGAACAACCAGCTTAATACAGGAATATTGTCGATTACCCTTAATTGGGTTTTGCATTTTGGGCAGGTCGAACGAGGAATGCTGAGATTAAACTTTCCCTCTGGCGCTGGAATTTTATATTGGGAGAAATACTCCGAGCACTCTTGTTGCCATTCTCGTTCCATCATAATCGGTAAACGGTGTATGACGACGTTGAGAAAACTGCCGATGAGAAGGCTAAAAATGAAAGCTAATACGGGGAATAGCCAAGGATAGTAGTGAAATACTTCCATAGTGTCCTTTTACCACTTGATCTATATGAGTAGAGATTGGCTACTCATGGGTGTTTGGTTGCTTTTGGCTATCCTAACACACTCATAAGATTAAAGATCGGTAAGTACATCGCGACAACAAGGCCACCAACAACCGTACCCAAAAAGACAATAATCAGTGGTTCGAGAATTTTACCTAGATTATCGACGGTGTTGTCTACTTCAAACTCGTAAATTGAAGCGACTTTATTGAGCATATCATCGAGGTTTCCGGACTCTTCTCCAATCATCACCATCTGTAAAACCATCTCAGGAAAGGCGTTGGTATTGCGCATTGCAATGTACATCGGCATGCCTGCGGCAGTCTCACGGTGAACCTCGATGATTGCCGATTCATAATGTAGATTACCCACCGTTTTCGCTGTGGTTTTTAGGCTCGTTAAGATAGGGATCCCAGAACTAAAGCTGGTTGATAGCGTCCGGCTGAACTTTGCAATCGATGCCTTGGTGATGACAGCTCCCAAGATAGGAAAGCGTAAACCAAGACGACTGGTTGAAAGTCGAATCGAGTAAGATCTTTGACGTAATTGCTGAATAGATAAAATTAATAAACCAATACCGATGGCAGTATAGAAACTGTAGGCCAGCATCCAATGGGAAAGATAAAGCACTTGCTGAGTGAACCAAGGCAGGTCGGCGCCAAAGCCTGAAAACATCGATTCAAATTCCGGGATGACCATGGTCAGCATTAAATAGGAAACGGTAAGGGCGACCGCAACAACCATAGCGGGGTAGATGAGAGCCTTTATAACCTTAGACTTTAGTTGCTCACTCTTTTCACGGTATGTCGCCAAGCGTTCAAAGACTTGCGCTAGGTTACCTGAGAGTTCTCCCGTCGCAACTAAGTCGGTATACAGTTCATCAAAGTGACGGCTTGCGGTGCGCATGGCTTTTGAAATCGGAGTGCCTGCTTCCACGCCTTTACAGATGCGCGACAGGATAGATTTCATCTCAGCTTTACGATGGTTGTCTGAGACTAACTTGATGGCCTGCACGATAGGGACACCTGTTGCTAACATAGTCGCGAGCTGTCGAGTCAGTACTGTGATGTCTTTGGCCTTAACTCGGTGCGTTAAACGAGTCAGTGCTGAGATGCTCTTCTTTTTGATTTTCTTTATTTGGATATGCTGGTCTTTGAGCTTTTCTCGTACCTCTAATTCCGTCAAGGCTAAGGTTTGCCCTGATACTTTCTTTCCGGAGCTGTTTATTCCCTTCCAATGGTAGTTTTTTAGTTGTGATTGTTTGTTTTTACTACTCATTTTCGCTCCGTGAATTATAGGTACAGAACACGTTGTAGTTCTTGATAGCTGGTGGTGCCTTCCAGCAATTTATCTAGCCCTGATTCTTGCAGTGTTCGCATGCCTTCTCGGCGCGCCAAGTTTTCAATGGCTAACGCGTTCGGTTTGTCGATCAGGCTACTTTTCAGTTGGTCGCTAAACGGCATAACTTCATAGATGCCCACTCGCCCAGAGTATCCCTGGTTACACTCATTACACCCCTGAGGATTGGCTTTGTAGATCGTTTGGCTGTTAGGGATAGAGTGACGCAGAAATATGTCCGGAGAGTCGTCAGCGGCTTTACAGTGGTTGCATAGTCGTCTTGCCAGTCGTTGGGCGATAATCAGGCTTAATGATGAAGCAAGATTAAAGGGTTCAATTCCCATGTGAGCGAGTCGAGTTACGGTTTCTGCGGCGGAGTTGGTGTGCAATGTTGAAAGAACTAGGTGTCCGGTTTGCGATGCTTTGATCGCGATCTCTGCGGTTTCTAAATCGCGGATCTCTCCGACCATTACCACATCGGGGTCTTGTCGTAAAAATGATCGCAATGCTTCAGCAAACCCAAAACCGATTTTGGGTGCGACTTGAACTTGATTGATACCACATAGATTGATCTCGACCGGATCTTCAGCTGTTGAGATGTTGCGCTCAGTGGTGTTAAGCACTCGAAGGCCTGTGTAGAGAGAAACGGTTTTACCACTGCCTGTTGGGCCTGTCATTAAGATCATCCCTTGCGGGCGTTTCAGTGCATTGAGATAGAGTGCTTTTTGATCTTCGCTGTAACCTAACTTATCGATATCTAAATTGGCAGCGCTGCTGTCTAGAAGGCGCAGTACGATCTTTTCTCCCCACAATGTCGGTAGCGTCGATACTCGCATATCGATCGAGAGTTGATCGTTTAACCGCAATTTAATACGACCATCTTGAGGCAAGCGGCGTTCGGCGATATCAAGTTTGGCGAGGATCTTTAAACGAGCCGATAAACGGCGACTTAGATGGGAAGCGGGCTGTTGTATTTCAACAAGGATGCCATCGCAACGTAAGCGGACACGATAGTTTTCTTCATAAGGTTCGAAGTGGATATCGGAAGCGCCTTTACGCACCGCATCAACCAGTATTTGATTGATA
The DNA here is from genome assembly GCF_030397615.1 of Vibrio sp. 14N.309.X.WAT.E.F5. Classification (NCBI taxonomy): domain Bacteria; kingdom Pseudomonadati; phylum Pseudomonadota; class Gammaproteobacteria; order Vibrionales; family Vibrionaceae; genus Vibrio; species Vibrio sp. 14N.309.X.WAT.E.F5. Next base: position 5,033 of record NZ_JAPNXR010000014.1, read on the forward strand.
AAACGGCTGACAGGGGAGTCGTCTTGGCTGAGGTCTTCAATTGAAGTCATCTCATCGTCAGAGACTTCAACTAGGTTGGCGAGTTCATCTTGGGTGATCTCTTTACGCTTGGAGTCTTGCCCAGAAATAGAGCGTCCATACAGCTTTCGTATTGCGCCTTCTAGTTCAGAGTAGTTAGCGACAATTAATTCGATTTGTAATCCGGTCGCAAAGCGAAAATCGTCTTCAGCCTGTAAGTCGGTTGGGTCGGCCGAGGCGAGTGTAAGAGTTGAGCTAGAAACTGAAATTGGAATAGCGCGATACTTGGTGATCAGTTCGCGAAGCCCTAATTGTTCGCATAAAGCTTCATAGCCCGTATTGGCTAGTTGTACCAATGGCAAACCGAAGATCGCCTGAATGTTATGTGCGAGATTCTCGCTGGTGAAGATGTCTAGAACGAGCAAAGCTTCAGGCGTAGAAACACCTGAAGCTTGAACACGTTCCGCAACGGCTTGTTCTTGAGCCAGGCTAAGGAATCCTGCCTGACGAAGAACGGTTGGGAGGTTGGTGAGCATTATAAATAGGAAGAGCAGTTACCTGCATCTGTTGTTAGAGACCATGTCATTAATCCGCCTGATATGGCAGGTCCGTACACGAAAGTATCTATGGTGCCATTTTCATTGCAATCGACATTTGGTGCGAGGCTTATCGCCCCATCTGTTATACCTGTTACTTTGCTTGCTGCTGAAGGTACGCCAGATAACCCTTCGTCACATCCCCCTAAAGATCCGGTTTCTTGATAGCATAAAGCGACAGCGATTTTATAAGGTGAAGCTTCTGAAATAGTCGCAATTACATTTGATTTTACTGTGTAATTTTTATATGCAGGCACAGCTATCGCCGATAACACACCAATAATCGCCACCACAATCATTAATTCAATCAGCGTGAAACCTTTCTGATTTGTTCTTCTATTTTTGTTATTCATTGTTCTATTCCATTGTTTAGTTTGTTTCAGTGCAGGCACTGGTTGATGGAGAGAATAGAAGTCGGAATGGGGAAGTGGAATGGTAATCAGGTGCGGTCGCGAGTGGTTTTGTATTTATTAGTGTGGTGTTTCATATGGCGCGCAAATTTATGCGATCAACTTAAATAAGTGATTGAAATACTGATAATTTAGGCAATAAAAAAGGCACGGTAGTTAACTGTGCCTTTATGAATAAGTTATTTATATTTCAATAAATTAAGCTTTGAATCTCATTGATAAATCCATCGCCTTTAAGTGCTTAGTGAGTGCACCAACAGAGATGTAATCAACACCCGTTTCAGCGAACTCTGCGATAGTGTCTAGAGTGACGTTACCTGAGTTTTCTAATGCTGCACGGCCAGCGTTGATCTTTACAGCTTCACGCATCATGTCTGTAGTAAAGTTGTCTAGCATGATTATGTCTGCACCCGCGTTGATTGCTTGCTCTAGCTCTTCTAGGCTCTCAGTTTCAACTTCTACAGGCTTACCTGGGTTAAGCTCTTTTGCTGTCGAGATCGCTTTCTCAATACCACCACATGCGATGATGTGGTTTTCTTTGATTAGGTAAGCATCAAAAACGCCAATACGGTGGTTGAAACCGCCACCACAAGCAACAGCGTATTTTAGTGCGCTGCGAAGGCCTGGAATGGTTTTACGAGTGTCTAGCAAGCGGCATTCTGTGTGCTTAATTTTGTCTGCGTAGATAGCTGTTGTAGTCGCACAACCCGATAGCGTTTGAATAAAGTTCATTGCATTACGCTCACCAGTTAATAGTGCACGTGCTGGGCCAGTTAAGCTGCAAAGCGTTTGGTTTGGTTCAACCTTGTCGCCATCTTCTACGTTCCACTCGATAGTGACTTCACCGCCCAATTGCTTAAACACTTCATCAGCCCAAGCTTTACCACAGAACACACCGTGCTCACGTGTAATGATGGTTGCGCTGTTGATTGCGTCTGCTGGGATTAGACTTGCCGTGATATCAGCCGCTGGATCTAACGTTCCGCCTAGATCTTCTTTGATGGTCTCAGCCACTGAGCGAGTGATCTCTAGCGGCAGTTGCTCTTTTAAGTAATCAAGGCGTTGGTGGCTGTTATGTGTGTTTTTCATCGCAAATCTAATCTTGAAAGGGAGTGGGAATGGAATGATACTCTTGCTTAACTTCAAATTAAAGAGGCTAGCGCGACTGCTCTATGGGCAAGGTCACATCTTATTGTGCTAGCAGAAAAGAAAGTGAGACTAAGATGACGATCAGCTCCAACGGATGGTATAACAACGCTCGGCATGTTCCTTCCCCTTATTTTGATGTAAGGCCAAAGGGGGACGATATCTCTTTGCTGGTGGTCCACAATATCAGTTTACCACCGGGTCAATTTGGTGGGCCTCACATCGAACAGTTTTTTACGGGAAAACTTGACCCCGCTGAGCATCCGTTTTTTAAGGTGATTCATCAAATGGGCGTCTCGGCGCATTGCTTGATTCGTCGCGATGGGGAAGTAGTGCAGTTCGTTTCTTTCTTAGACCGAGCTTGGCATGCGGGTCAATCGAGCTTCGCTGGCCGTGAAAGATGTAATGACTACTCGATTGGCATTGAATTGGAAGGTAGTGACTTTGTTGCTTATACCGAGCTGCAATATCAATCTTTGACTCAATTGACGAATACATTGATGTCGAGGTTCCCGCAGATTACGCGCCAGCGTATCACTGGCCATCAATACATCGCCCCGCTACGAAAAACTGACCCCGGTTTGGTTTTTGATTGGAAGAAATATCAAGGTCAACTGAGCTTCTAAATTCGAATTCACAATAAGACTTTGCTCATTGAAGGGCTCTAGATAATCAATGATGAGCATAATTGTTTGTGAATTTTTGTTGTGCTTTTGTAAAGGAAGTGGTCGGGCGGTGAGCATCAATAAATCGAGAGTGTGACGAGCTTATCAAACGCCTTAATGTTAAGACTTATGAACAGGATTTCTGCCTCTAATGTGCACTTGGTTCGATTTTTAATCAAGTGGCGCTAATCTTTCTGAAACAATTCATTTTTATCCTGAAACTTTCTAGCACGAATACTCCCCAAAAGTATTACCCCTGTAAATGGTAAGACCAATTTGGTTGCTGTTTTAAATTTCATTTGTTAAATCGTGGTTAATTCACACTGCGTTCTATGATGCAGGTCAACTTTAGACTGGACAGTGGCGTTTTAATTATGTTAATTTCTGCCCAACTTAAAATTGGTATTACCAATTATCAGCGAAGAAAAAGAAGAATAACAAACTATGGCTTATCAAAGGATTCGTCAGCCAAAACTCTCGGACGTTATCGAACAAGAGTTAGAAAGGTTGATAGTGGAAGGAACACTGGCTCCAGGGCAGCAGCTGCCGCCTGAGCGCGAACTGGCGAAACAGTTCGATGTGTCTCGTCCTTCAATCCGAGAAGCTATACAACGTTTAGAAGCAAAACGCTTGCTTACTCGCCGTCAAGGTGGAGGTACGTTTGTTAGTGAAAATATCTGGAAAAGCTTTTCAGATCCTTTGCTTAATTTGTTGTCCTCCCATTCTGAAACCCAACTAGACTTGTTGGAATCGCGTCATGCGATGGAAGGGATTTCGGCTTACTTCGCGGCATTGCGTGGCACTGATGAAGACTTTGCTCGAATTCAAGCATGCCAAGAAAAAATTCGCGGTGCGCAAGATAAAGGTGATATTGAAGCCGAATCTGCAGCGGTGATGGCTTTTCTTATTGCTTTAACAGAGGCAGCACACAATGTGGTGTTATTGCACATTGTTCGTAGCTTGGCTCCGTTACTCGAACAAAACGTCTTAGAAAATTTAAAGCTGTTGCATCGTCGTAAAGACGTTGTGGAGAAAGTGAGTATACATCGAGCTAACATTGTGGATGCGATCGTTTCAGGACAGCCAGAACAGGCTCGTGAAATGTCACACTCTCATTTAGCTTACATCGAAGAAACATTGATGGATTTGACCAAAGAAGAATCGCGCCGCGAACGTTCTTTACGTCGAATCCAACAGGGTAAATAGCCGTAATACTTCGGCTTTTTACGTGTTTAGTAGAATCCAACTAACAAAAAGGATAGATCGCCATGTCTGACATGAAGCATGACGTTGATGCTCTGGAAACTCAAGATTGGTTAGAAGCTCTTGAGTCAGTAGTACGTGAAGAAGGTGTAGAACGTGCACAGTTTTTACTAGAACAAGTTCTAGATAAAGCGCGTTTAGATGGTGTTGATATGGCTACAGGCATCAACACGAACTACATCAACACAATTCCAGCAGCACAAGAGCCAGCTTACCCTGGTGACGTAACTCTTGAGCGTCGTATTCGTTCGATTATTCGCTGGAACGCAATCATGATCGTATTGCGTGCTTCTAAGAAAGACCTAGACCTTGGTGGTCACATGGCTTCTTACCAGTCAGCTGCAGCATTCTACGAAGTATGTTTCAACCACTTCTTCCGTGCTCCAAATGAGACGGACGGTGGCGATCTAGTTTATTACCAAGGTCACATCTCTCCGGGTATCTACTCTCGTGCATTCGTTGAAGGTCGTCTAACTGAAGAACAGCTAGATAACTTCCGTCAAGAAGTTGATGGTAAAGGTATCCCTTCTTACCCGCACCCGAAACTGATGCCTGAGTTCTGGCAGTTCCCTACTGTATCTATGGGTCTTGGTCCTATCTCTGCGATCTACCAAGCGCGCTTCCTTAAGTACCTTGACGGCCGTGGCCTGAAAGAAACTTCAGCGCAACGCGTATACGCGTTCCTAGGTGACGGTGAGATGGATGAGCCAGAATCACGTGGTGCTATCTCTTTCGCTGCGCGTGAGAAGCTAGACAACCTATGTTTCCTAATCAACTGTAACCTACAGCGTCTAGATGGCCCTGTAATGGGTAACGGCAGCATCATTCAAGAACTTGAAGGCCTATTTAAAGGCGCAGGTTGGAACGTTGTTAAAGTTATCTGGGGTAGCAACTGGGATTCTCTACTGGCTAAAGACACGACTGGTAAGCTTCTTCAACTAATGAACGAAACTATCGATGGTGACTACCAGACATTCAAATCTAAAGATGGCGCATACGTACGTGAGCACTTCTTTGGTAAGTACCCAGAAACAGCTGCACTAGTTGCAGACATGACTGATGACGAAATCTTCGCTCTTAAGCGTGGTGGTCACGATTCTTCTAAACTGTTTGCTGCATTCAACAATGCAAAAGAAACAAACGGTAAGCCAACTGTAATCCTAGCTAAGACTGTTAAAGGTTACGGCATGGGTGATGCAGCTGAAGGTAAGAACATTGCACACGGTGTTAAGAAAATGGACATGACTCATGTTCAACACCTGCGTGATCGCCTAGGCCTAGAAGACCTACTATCAGATGAGAAAATCGCTGAACTTCCATACCTAAAACTGGAAGAAGGTTCTGCTGAATACGAATACATGCACGCTCGTCGTAACGCTCTTCACGGTTACACACCTGCACGTCTTCCTAAGTTTACTCAAGAGTTCAAGGTTCCTGAGCTGGACGCATTCGCACCTCTACTAGGTGAACAGAAGCGTGATATCTCTACAACTATGGCTTACGTACGTACGCTAAACATCCTTCTTAAAGATAAGAACATTGGTAAGAACATCGTTCCTATCATCTGTGATGAAGCTCGTACATTCGGTATGGAAGGTCTATTCCGTCAGGTTGGTATCTACAACCCACACGGTCAAGAATACACACCTGAAGATAAAGGCATCGTTTCTTACTACAAAGAAGCAACGTCTGGTCAAGTTCTTCAAGAAGGCATCAACGAACTAGGTTCTATGGCTTCATGGGTTGCTGCTGCAACTTCATACAGCACAAACGATCTACCGATGATCCCGTTCTACATCTACTACTCAATGTTCGGTTTCCAACGTATTGGCGACATGGCTTGGTTAGCAGGCGACCAACAAGCTCGTGGCTTCCTATTAGGTGCTACTGCAGGTCGTACAACACTGAATGGTGAAGGTCTACAGCACGAAGATGGTCACTCGCACATTCAAGCGAACACGATCCCTAACTGTATCTCTTACGACCCAACGTTTGCTTACGAGCTAGCGGTTATCATGCAAGACGGTATCCGTCGCATGTACGGTGAGAACCAAGAGAACGTTTACTACTACCTAACAGTAATGAACGAGAACTACGCAATGCCAGCAATGCCAGAAGGCGCTGAAGAAGGCATTCGTAAGGGTATCTACAAGCTTGAATCTCACGCTGGTGCTAAGGGCAAAGTTCAACTAATGAGCTCTGGTACTATCATGAACGAAGCGCGTAAAGCCGCTGAAATTCTAAGCGAAGAGTACGGCGTAGCATCTGACGTATTCTCTGTAACGTCGTTCAACGAACTAACTCGTGACGGCCAAGCGGTAGAGCGTGACAACATGCTTCACCCAGAAGCTGAAGAGAAAGTACCGTACATCACGACTGTTCTTGGTAAAGAACCTGCAATTGCAGTGACTGACTACATGAAGAACTACGCTGAGCAAGTACGTGCGTACATGCCAACTGAGTCTTACAAAGTACTTGGTACAGATGGTTTCGGCCGTTCTGACAGCCGTGCAAACCTACGTCGTCACTTCGAAGTTAACGCTGGCTACATCGTAGTTGCAGCTCTAACTGAACTGGCTAAACGTGGTGATATCGAGAAGTCTGTTGTTGCTGAAGCAATTGCTAAGTTCGATATCGACACTGAAAAAACTAACCCGCAATACGCATAAGACTGGCATTAAGGTAGGTAAATACAATGACAATCGAAATTAATGTACCAGACATCGGTGCTGACGAGGTTGAAGTAACTGAGATTCTTGTAAACGTTGGCGACAAGGTTGAAGAAGAACAGTCACTGATTACTGTTGAAGGCGACAAAGCTTCAATGGAAGTTCCTGCGTCTCAAGCGGGTATCGTTAAAGAAATCAAGATTTCAGAAGGTGATTCTGTTTCTACTGGTTCTCTTATCATGATCTTCGAAGCGGAAGGTGCTGCAGCAGCACCTGCTGCGCCAGCAGTTGAAGCGGCGGCACCAGTTGCTGCTGCTCCTGCTGCGGCAGCTGAGCTTAAAGAAGTTCACGTTCCTGATATCGGCGGTGATGAAGTTGAAGTAACTGAAATCATGGTAGCTATTGGCGACGCAGTAGAAGAAGAGCAATCTCTTCTTACTGTTGAAGGTGATAAGGCTTCAATGGAAGTACCTGCACCATTCGCTGGTATCGTTAAAGAAATCAAGATCGCTTCTGGTGACTCAGTGTCTACTGGTTCTCTAGTAATGGTATTTGAAGTGGCAGGTTCTGGCGCTCCAGTTGCAGCAGCTCCTGCTCCAGCACCAGTTGCAGCGGCTCCAGCAGCATCTGCTGAGAAAGAAGTGAACGTTCCTGATATCGGTGGCGACGAAGTAGAAGTTACTGAAATCATGGTAGCGGTTGGCGATACAGTAGAAGAAGAGCAATCTCTAATTACTGTTGAAGGCGACAAAGCTTCAATGGAAGTTCCTGCACCATTCGCTGGTACAGTAAAAGAAATCAAGATTGCAGCTGGCGACAAAGTGTCAACGGGCTCTTCAATCATGACGTTCGTTGTTGAAGGCGCAGCACCAGTTGCAGCGGCACCAGCACAAGCGGCAGCTCCTGTAGCAGCTCCGGCAGCAGCACCTGCACCTAAAGCAGAAGCAGTAGCTCCAGCTGCTGGCGACTTCCAAGAGAACGGTGACTACGCGCACGCTTCTCCAGTTGTTCGTCGTCTTGCTCGCGAATTTGGCGTTAATCTTTCTAAGGTTAAAGGTACTGGTCGTAAGAGCCGTATCCTTAAAGAAGACGTTCAGTCTTACGTTAAAGATGCACTTAAGCGTCTAGAGTCTGGTGCTGCAGCATCTGGCAAAGGCGGCGACGGTTCTGCTCTTGGTCTACTACCGTGGCCAAAAGTTGACTTCAGCAAGTTCGGTGAAACTGAAGTTCAGAAGCTTTCTAAGATTAAGAAGATCTCTGGCGCTAACCTACACCGTAACTGGGTAATGATCCCGCACGTTACACAGTGGGACAACGCAGACATCACAGAGCTAGAAGCATTCCGTAAAGAACAGAACGCAATCGAAGCGAAGAAAGACACTGGCATGAAGATCACTCCACTTGTGTTCATCATGAAAGCTGTTGCTAAAGCGCTAGAAGCATTCCCTGCATTCAACTCGTCTCTATCTGACGATGGCGAAAGCATCATTCTTAAGAAGTACGTAAACGTGGGTATCGCAGTTGATACACCAAACGGCTTAGTTGTTCCTGTTTTCAAAGACGTGAACAAGAAAGGCATTTACGAGCTATCTGAAGAACTAATGGTTGTTTCTAAGAAAGCACGCTCTGGTAAGCTAACAGCGGCAGACATGCAAGGCGGTTGTTTCACAATCTCTAGCCTTGGTGGTATTGGCGGTACTGCATTTACACCAATCGTAAATGCTCCAGAAGTAGGTATCCTAGGTGTATCTAAGTCTGAGATTAAGCCAGTTTGGAATGGTAAAGAGTTCCAACCACGTCTACAGCTTCCACTGTCTCTATCATACGATCACCGCGTGATCGATGGTGCTGAAGGTGCACGCTTCATTACTTTCCTAAACAGCGCACTATCTGACATTCGTCGTCTAGTACTGTAATTGAGAAAGTAATTATTAAGGTGACTTTCGGGTCACCTTAATTCTTTATATAAAGACTATTTTTAGAGAACAGTTTCCGGCATTTCTCATAAACTGCGGGGGAATTGTTGTCTAGCTCACAGGCTAACTTAAAGCTACTTTCACACTGTTAACATCTCTGTAAAATGTTTCCTGTTTGAAAGCCCAATAATTTTAAGAACATCTACTCAGCCTGTTAGGGATAATGACTACAAGAGGTCACAATGAGCAAAGAAATTAAAGCCCAAGTTGTTGTACTTGGTTCAGGTCCTGCTGGCTACTCAGCGGCATTCCGTTGTGCGGATTTAGGTCTAGAAACAGTACTAGTTGAACGTTACAGCACTCTTGGTGGTGTATGTCTAAACGTTGGTTGTATTCCATCAAAAGCACTTCTTCACGTATCTAAAGTAATTGAAGAAGCAAAAGCGATGGCAGAGCACGGCGTTGTATTCGGCGAGCCACAAACGGACATCAACAAAGTTCGTATCTGGAAAGACAAAGTAGTTGATCAACTGACTGGCGGTCTTGGCGGTATGGCTAAGATGCGTAATGTTACTGTTGTTAACGGTTTCGGTAAGTTTACTGGTCCTAACAGCATCGAAGTTGTTGGCGAAGAAACGACAACAATTAACTTTGATAATGCAATCATTGCAGCGGGTTCTCGCCCAATCAAACTTCCTTTCATCCCACATGAAGACCCACGTATTTGGGATTCTACGGATGCACTAGAACTAAACGAAGTACCAGAAAAACTGCTTATCATGGGCGGCGGTATCATCGGTCTTGAGATGGGTACGGTTTACCACTCTCTAGGTTCTAAAGTTGAAGTTGTTGAGATGTTCGATCAAGTTATCCCTGCTGCGGATAAAGACATCGTTAAAGTCTTCACTAAACGCATTAAGAACAAGTTCAAGCTAATGCTTGAAACTAAAGTGACTGCAGTTGAAGCGAAAGAAGACGGTATCTACGTTTCAATGGAAGGCAAAAAAGCACCAGCTGAAGCTGAGCGCTACGATGCTGTTCTTGTTGCTATCGGTCGTGTTCCAAACGGTGCACTTATCGACGCTGAAAAAGCGGGTATCGAAGTTGATGAGCGCGGTTTCATCAATGTTGATAAGCAAATGCGTACTAACGTTCCCCACATCCACGCGATCGGTGACGTTGTTGGTCAACCAATGCTTGCTCACAAAGGTGTGCATGAAGGTCACGTAGCTGCTGAAGTTATCTCTGGTAAGAAGCACTACTTCGATCCTAAAGTAATCCCATCAATTGCGTACACTGAGCCAGAAGTTGCTTGGGTAGGTAAGACTGAGAAAGAAGCGAAAGCGGAAGGCCTGAACTACGAAGTTGCTACTTTCCCTTGGGCTGCTTCTGGTCGTGCAATCGCTTCTGACTGTGCTGACGGTATGACTAAGATGATCTTCGATAAAGAGACTCATCGCGTAATCGGTGGTGCTGTTGTTGGTACTAACGGTGGTGAACTTCTTGGCGAAATCGGCCTAGCAATCGAAATGGGTTGTGATGCAGAAGATATCGCACTTACTATCCACGCTCACCCAACTCTACACGAGTCTGTTGGTCTTGCTGCGGAAGTATTCGAAGGTTCAATCACTGACCTTCCAAACAAAAAAGCAGTGAAAAAGAAGAAGTAATTCTTCTTTAGCCACTCGCTAATGTTTTTAAAAGCCGCTGATTCGTCAGCGGCTTTTTTATGTCTCAAGTAAGGAGTAGGAACGTTTCACTCCGAGATGCGAGTACGCTGCGCTCGGGATGCGAAGAGCCATTCCATTCTACAAAAAAGGGTTGACCGCTTAGGCCAACCCTTAAATTATTTACTCGAATCTCGAATCTCGAATCTCGAATCTCGAATCTACTTATAAATGCACAGCATGTTCAAGTAGCTATCCGTCAAGGTCGAAAGTTCTTCTTGTGTATCTACACGTTTCGCTTGGATGAATAGTGAGTAACAAATGCCGTGGAATAGGTTCGCAAGATGTTTAGGATCGTGATCGTCGCAAACTTCGCCGCGTTCAATCGCTTTGCTAAACATGTTTTGTACTAACATCTGGTTAGTGCGGTTAGTGGTTACAAACAGAGGCCACACTTCATCACGAGTCGAAGCGCTCCATTCAAACCATACGTTCAACCAATGGCTATCTTGAGCCACTAACGTCACCATTTCAGTCGCAATATTATGTAGGTTTTCTTTTGCGTGAATATCTAAGTCGATATTGTCTGAAAGGAAGTTAGAGAATTGGCGAACTACGTGATTAAGCACTTCATCAACCAGGTCTTCTCGGGTTGGGAAGTAGTTAAATACAGTTGCAACTGATACTTGAGCAATGTCTGCTATGTCTGCATGACCGCCACGGCCAATGCCACGACGAGAGAAAACTTCAAGAGCGATCTCCATCAATTGCAGTTTTCTTTTTAGGGGTGAAAGCCTAGTTCTAGGTCTCTTAGAGATTGAGTCCATTTTATTTTCCTTGCCAACGAATTTTTATATTAATGATTTTATTATTATTTAAGCCAAGATGAGTGTAATGGTGCATATGCGAATGGTCAATCCTTTGAGCTTATTTTATAGGCAGTTACATCAAACTTGATCCATAAAGCGTGATCAGGATTGATGTGAAAGGAAGCGACTATTGAACAAGGCATCAGCGCACACTTCGTTGAGAATGTATGAGTAAATTCGAACCAGAAGGTGGTGTGGGTATTTGAGCAATGCTAGACTTACTCACAAAATTGAGCGGCACCAATGACAAACTGTCTACACTTGTCGCAATCACCAAATAAAATGAGAGCAGTATGAAGCATACAGTTGAAGTCATGATCTCCGAGCAAGAAGTTCAGGATCGAGTGAATGAACTAGGTAAACAGATCACGGAACATTACAACGGTAGTGAAGATCTAGTTCTAGTTGGCTTATTACGTGGATCTTTTGTCTTTATGGCCGATCTTGCTCGTGCTATCGATTTAACTCACCAAGTGGATTTCATGACCGCATCTAGCTACGGCAACGGCATGGAAAGTTCGCGTGACGTTCGTATTTTGAAAGACCTTGATGACGACATCCAAGGTAAAGACGTTCTACTTGTAGAAGACATTATCGATACAGGTAACACTCTGACTAAAGTGAAAGAGATTCTAAGCCTACGTGGTCCTAAATCTATCGAGATTTGTACTCTTTTAGACAAGCCTTCTCGCCGTGAAGTGATTGTAGATACTAAGTGGATTGGTTTTGAAATTCCTGACGAATTCGTTGTTGGTGTGGGCATCGACTACGCGCAAAAGTATCGTCACCTACCGTACATCGGTAAAGTTGTACCTCAAGAGTAATTATTACTCTGTTAAGACTGACAAACAAAAAGGCTCGCACAATGCGAGCCTTTCTTATATCTAGTGATTAAAGGATAAGGTTTAAGTCTTAAACCTTAATAATTAACCAAGAATTGGAGACGATAGGATTTTATCAAGCGCATCTAAGTGACTATTTTCTAACGTGTCATTACTTGAACAACGCACACCAAGGTCTTGTAGCTTGCCGTTACCAATACCATAAACTACGCCGTGGATTTCAATATCTTGTCCCCGTTCCCATGCGCTTTGCATGATGGTTGAGTTACCAAGGTTGTAGACTTGCTCTGCAACGTTAATTTCGCACAACTTGTCACCCCATTGTTCACGAGGTAGAGATTCAATTTGCTTACGGTACTTAAGGTAGTTATCGCGAATGTGGAGTAGCCAGTTGTTGATAAGGCCAAGTTTAGGGTTATCAATCGCTGCATTAACACCACCACAGCCATAGTGACCGCATACAATGATGTGTTTAACTTTGAGTACGTCAACGGCGTACTGCACAACAGACAGGCAGTTTAGGTCGGTATGAACCACTTGGTTTGCTACATTTCGATGAACAAACAGTTCGCCAGAATACAAACCAGTGAGACGCTCGGCCGGTACACGGCTATCAGAGCAGCCGATCCATAGGAAACCAGGGTTTTGACCCTCTTCAAGCGTTGTAAAATACTCTGGTCTTTGAGAACGAATTTCTTCAGACCATTTAGAGTTGTTTTCAAAAAGCTGTTTAATCTCTGGCATTTTGCGTCTTACGTCCCTTAATTAAGAGTTATAACTATACACAATGTTACAAATTCAATCTCGTAAAAACTGTGTCAACTCGCACTCATCTGACGTGTTCTAGCTGTTAAAATCATTAACTTAGCGTAGAAGCTAGTATCTGGTTATAAGACATGAATAATGTGATTGAATTAACACTTTCTGTGTTACAGACTCATTTGTTAAAGTAATAAGGTTTGTCATTTCATCATCAGGAAGGTGTGTTTTGTTTGGAAGTCGTTTTTCGGATATCAATCTCAAAGGAGATATGTTTGGCGGTGTCACTACAGCCATCATCTCACTGCCTTTAGCGTTAGCATTTGGTGTTGCTTCTGGAGCGGGTGCGGAAGCGGGCTTATGGGGCGCCATTATGGTTGGCCTGTTTGCAGCATTATTTGGCGGTTCCAGCAGTTTGATCTCAGAGCCTACCGGACCAATGACGGTGATCATGACGGCGGTGATGACCAGCATGGTCGCTAAATATCCTGAAACTGGAATGGCAATGACCTTTACCGTCGTGATGATGGCGGGTGCATTTCAGATATTACTTGGGACATTAAAGCTCGGTAAATACGTTACTTTGATGCCATATAGCGTGATCTCCGGCTTTATGTCAGGTATTGGCGTTATTCTGATTATCTTGCAACTGTCTCCATTGTTAGGACACGCAGCACCATCGGGTGGCGTGATGGGGACGCTTTCTGCGCTTCCCGATACGCTGGCAAATCTGAAGTTCAGCGAGCTGGTTTTAGGTGTATTAACGCTCGGTATCCTTTTTGGTTTTCCGACTCAATACCGTAAGTATGTCCCTGCACAATTGGTTGCCCTAGTTGTTGTGACTTTATTATCGGTCATTATCTTCGATACGGATTCTATCCGTCGTATTGGTGAAATCCCGGCTGGCTTACCTTCTTTAGTTATTCCAACGATTAGCCCTGAACTGTTCACAACTATGGTAATCGATGCCTTGGTGCTGGGTACGTTAGGTTGTATCGATACGCTGCTTACCGCGGTGATAGGGGACTCATTAACTCGTAAAGAGCATGACTCTGATAAGGAACTTCGCGGACAGGGTATCGCCAATATGATTTCTGGCTTGTTCGGCGCTTTGCCGGGCGCAGGCGCTACCATGGGCACAGTAACGAATATCCAAGTAGGTGCTCGTTCTCCACTTTCAGGTGTTATTCGTGCATTAGTTCTGGCGCTGGTGGTATTAGTCGCGGGTGGTTTGACCGAACCGATCCCAATGGCTGTGCTTGCGGGTATCGCCATGTATGTCGGCTTCAATATTCTTGATTGGAGTTTTATTCAGCGTGCTCACAAGGTGAGTTATGCAGGCATGGGTGTGATGTATGGCGTGATGCTCCTTACCGTATTTGTTGATTTGATTATTGCCGTTGGTCTTGGTGTCTTTATATCGAACATCCTGATTATTGAACGTTTGAGCCGTGAACAAGCCAGACAAGTAAAGTCCATCAGTGATGGTGATGACGAAGACGATATCCCGCTGACGGACAGCGAACGTCAGCTGTTAGATACTGCTAACGGTAAAGTCTTGTTCTTCTATCTTTCTGGGCCGATGATTTTCAGTGTTTCGAAGGCGATATCGCGTCAGCACTCAAGTATCTCTGATTACGAAGCGATGATCTTAGATCTGACGGATGTGCCAATGATTGATGTGACGGTTGGCCTCGCGCTAGAAAACGCAATCAAAGATGCCCTCGATGCTGAATGTGAGGTTTATCTGTTGTGTCCAAACGAGAATACCCGTCAGCAGCTAGAGAAATTCCACGTGCTTGATCTTGTGCCGGAATCCAACACCTATCGATTCAGATATGAAGCCCTGACAGCTGCAACAAGCTATGTTGATAGAGATGAACATCAATTTGAGTCAGTTTAATTTTCAGCAATAATCTGACATGAATCAGTTATAGACGCCAAATCTAATATTTGTGATTAATGCCGTTAAGTGAATAACTTAACGGCATTTTTATGTTTACTGAACACTGAATTGGTCTTCACATAGCTAATATCCTTATTCGCTTTCGAAAGAAACTCTCACTCGGTATTTGTATTAATCGTTAATCAACGATAAACTTGCTTGCAAAATGGCCGAGTAAACAAGTTTTGGGTTAGGTTCAACTAGCTCGTTTTAAGTTTCACTCTCTTCCTCATATTCGGTCATCAACATCTATCTATCGCAAATGGCAGTCTATCTCTATGTATGCATTAGAAATTGAGCAATTAAGAAAAACTTATGCTGGGGGCTTTGAGGCTCTCAAAGGCATCAGTTTACAAGTAAAAAAGGGCGATTTTTACGCGCTTCTTGGTCCAAATGGTGCGGGTAAATCTACGACCATTGGCGTTATTTCTTCTCTGGTTAATAAAACATCCGGCAAGGTTAAGGTGTTCGGTTACGACATTGATACCGATCTGGAGTTAGCGAAACAAAACTTAGGCTTAGTACCGCAAGAATTTAACTTTAACCCTTTCGAAACCGTTGAGCAGATTGTACTGCAACAAGCGGGTTATTACGGCGTGACTAAAGCTCTTGCTAAAGAACGCGCGAAAAAGTACTTATCTCAACTCGATTTGTGGGAAAAGCGTGGCGAACGTGCGCGTAACTTGTCTGGTGGTATGAAGCGTCGTTTGATGATCGCTCGTGCACTGATGCATGAACCTCATTTGCTGATCCTTGATGAACCAACAGCGGGTGTTGATATTGAGCTGCGTCGTTCTATGTGGGAATTCCTGAAAGAGATCAACGAGAAGCAAGGCATTACCATTATCTTGACCACGCACTACCTAGAAGAAGCGGAAATGCTGTGTCGCAATATCGGTATTATTAACCGTGGCGAGTTGATTGAGAATACGACCATGAAAGCGCTGCTGGGTAAGTTAAGTGCTGAGACGTTTATTCTTGATCTTGAAGAGGGCACTGCAGAGCCTAAGCTTGATGGCGTCAATAGCCAAGTAATGGTCAATGGCTCGCTAGAGATCGAAATCGACAAGAACTTAGGTTTAAACGCTATCTTTGCTCAACTGACAGAACAACAGGTAAAAGTCCTTTCTATGCGTAATAAAGCGAACCGTCTAGAAGAGCTATTTGTGAGCATCGTGCGTGAGGGGAGCAAGTAATATGCATAAATTATATTGGACAGCCTTTTGTAGCTTGTTGACCAAAGAGGTGAACAGATTCACTCGAATTTGGGTGCAAACACTGGTTCCACCTGCGATCACTATGACACTTTACTTCATCATCTTCGGCAACTTGATTGGTGCTCGTATCGGTGAAATGAACGGTTTTAGTTACATGGAATACATTGTGCCGGGTTTGATTATGATGTCGGTGATCACCAACTCATACTCTAATGTCGCTTCATCGTTTTTTAGTGCCAAATTCCAGAAGAACATTGAAGAGCTGCTTGTAGCGCCAGTTCCTAACTATGTGATTATTGCTGGTTTCGTGATGGGCGGTGTAGTGCGTGGCTTGTTAGTGGGTACCATAGTCACATTCGTATCGCTTTTCTTTGTCGACTTGCAAGTTGATCATTGGGGCGTGATTATTGCGACTGTATTTCTAACGTCGATTGTGTTCGCTCTGGGTGGCTTAATCAACGCTGTATTTGCACGCACGTTCGACGATATTTCTATTATCCCAACGTTTATTCTGACACCGCTAACATACCTTGGGGGTGTGTTTTACTCGATCAGTCTATTGCCTGAATTTTGGCAAGGTGTGTCGAAACTGAACCCAATTGTGTACATGGTTAACGCATTCAGATATGGCTTCTTGGGAGTGTCTGATGTTGGTATTGTAACGTCGTTTACTGTATTGGGTGTGTTTATCGTAGCGCTGTATGGCGTTGCACACTACCTAGTGACTAAGGGCATCGGCTTACGTAGCTAATGTCTTCCTTGTAAGTCTTGGAATGACAGGCAAAGAAAAAGGTCGATATTACATCGACCTTTTTTATGTTCTGCGTTTTGGGCTTTTTTTCGCATTTAGAGAAGAGAGCGATTATTCCGCTGTTTCTTCTTTCACTTCTTCTTTCGTTTCCGTGACCAAATCGAGAACTTGGTTGTCGATAAGGCGAGTCTTACCTAAGAAAGCTGACATCAAGATAACTGCTTGAGTCGATTCTGAAGTGATGGCTTGCAGCGTTTTAGCATCGCAAATGAAAATCTCATCAGGTTGCAGGTCTGCAGCTCGAAGTTGGTCGGTTGCGTCTTCAATGACAGATGCGTAATCGTCACGGCCGCCACGAATAGCACTACTGATCCAACGCATAGTACGAGCAAGCACAGGTGCGCGCTGGCGTTCGTCGATAGTCAGATTGCTATTGCGAGAGCTCATCGCAAGTCCATCCATCTCACGAACGGTTGGTACGCCGATAATTTGGATATCTAAAGCAAGATCCGTCGTCATATGACTAATGACTGCAAGCTGTTGGAAGTCTTTCTCGCCGAAGCATGCAAAGTCTGGCTGAACGATATTAAATAGCTTAGCAACAATCGTCGCCACACCACGGAAGTGGCCTGGGCGAGATGCCCCTTCAAGCATGTGCGAAATACCAGGTACTTCAACAAACGTCTGTTTGTCTAGTCCATCTGGGTACATCACTTCTGGCGTTGGAGTAAACACAAGCTCAACACCTTCGCCTGTTAGCTTGCTTAAATCAGCTTCTAACGTCCGAGGGTAATTGTTCAGGTCGTCAGCACGGTCAAACTGCATTGGGTTAACAAAAATGCTCACCACAACAATGTCTGCTAATTCACGCGCTTTTTTTACCAGCGTCAGGTGGCCTTCATGAAGGTTTCCCATTGTTGGTACAAAAGCAACGGTACGTCCATCACGCTTAAACTGTTTAATCTGCTCGCGAAGAGCCGCTATTTCAGCAAAAGTTTGCATAGTAACTCCTAAGCTATTGTATGAGCTTCATCAGGGAAACGCGCGCTCTCTACTTCTTCTTTGTATAGAGCGACGGCTTTACGCATATCGCCTGTTTCAGCTAAGAAATTCTTAGAGAACTTTGGCATATAAGTCGCAGAGATACCGAACATGTCATGCATCACTAAGATCTGACCATCGGTAACGTTGCCTGCGCCAATACCAATCACTGGTACATCACAAGCTTCAGTGATGCGTTTGGCTAATGATGCCGGAACACATTCAAGTAATACGATTTGAGCGCCAGCATTTTGCAGAGCTAGAGCATCAGCAACCATTTTGTCCGCTTGTTCGTCGTCACGGCCTTGAACTTTGTAACCACCAAAGATGTTCACTGATTGAGGTGTTAACCCCAAGTGAGCACAAACGGGAACCGCGCGCTCTGTTAGCATCTTCACGGTATCAACCAACCAGCTTCCGCCTTCGATTTTAACCATGTTTGCACCAGCACGCATTATGGTTGCAGCGCTCTCACAAGCTTGCTCAGGTGTGGCATAGCTCATGAACGGCATATCAGCCATAAGAAGACAGTTTGGGCTACCAGCACGCACTGAGCGAGTGTGGTAAGCAATTTCGTCGACTGTCACTGGCAATGTGTCAGTTTGGCCTTGTAAAACCATGCCTAGTGAATCACCGACAAGTAATACAGGGATCTCTTGGCTTTCGAATAATTGAGCAAAGCTCGCATCATAAGCTGTCGACGTCGCGAATTTACGGCCTTCTTGTTTGCACTTGATAAGGTCGTTAATGGTTACTTTTTTCATTGGGTTTCCTTAATGCGCTTGGCTATTGTTGCCAAACATTGAGCCCATTTTGATCGACTACTTTGAGTAGTTCGTTCAGCTCAGTCCCATCAGGGAGTTGTAAACTTGGTGCGATTTCAGCAAGCGGGTAGAGTACAAACTCTCGTTCTTTCATTCCATAATGAGGAACGGTTAAGCGCTCTGAATCGATCACCTCATTGCCGTAAAGTACAATGTCGAGATCCAAGGTTCTTGGTCCCCAACGTTCGTCTTTACGGACACGCCCTTGCTCTAACTCGATTTTTTGAGTGCAATCAAGCAGTTCAATTGGCGTTAATTCGGTTTGGATTGCCACTACCGCGTTGATGTAGTCGGGTTGATTTTGCGGCCCCATCGGAGTGCTACTATATAGCTTGGAGGTCGCAATAAACGTTGATCGCGGTAGGCTTTTTAGTGTTTCGATAGCCAAATTTGCTTGGTTAACTGGGTCGGCAAGGTTGCTGCCGACCGCAATATAAGCCGTTATCATTCGGATTGCTTACTTTTTTTATTACGGTAAGTCTTACGGCGACGATGACCTGATTTTGATGGTGCGGCAACGTCATTAGCCATGGCTTGGCGCATATTGCGACCGGCTGTTTGATAACGCTCCCACCATTTTGCCAACTCTTTGGTTTCGCCACCCTCGATTTCGCCACGCATTTCTAGGAAATCGTAGCCTGCACGGAATTTGTTCAGTTCCATTAGGCGTACAGCACGTTTACCGTTGCGGCGTGGAAGTCGAACTTGCAGCTGCCAAATTTCACGAATAGTCGCGGTATGACGACGAGGAATAGCAATCGACTTTACTTGTTGATCAAGGATGATGTTACTTGCTTCCATGATTGCATCGTAGTGCGCCATGCCTTGTTCAGCGACTAGCTTGTCCGCTAGCTTATTCATTGGGTACCAAAGAATTGCAGCAAACATGAAGGCTGGGTTTACTCGCTTGCCATCGTCGATACGAAGGTCAGTTGAATCGAGCACTAAATCAAGCATCTGCTCGGTATGAGAATCATAACCTTCAGTGAAGTGCTCTGCCACGGCTGGGAACATCTGTTGGAATAGATTGTACTCACGCATTAAGTGGTAAGTTTCTAAGCCGTGTCCTGATTGCAGCAACTTAAGTGATTCTTCGTAAAGGCGCGCAGCTGGGATATCTTTTAGAAGGTGTGCTAACTCTTCGATTGGGTCGGCAGTATCTTCTTCAATATCGAAATCCAGTTTAGCGGCGAAACGCATAGCACGTAGCATGCGTACCGGGTCTTCACGGTAACGAGTTTCAGGATCGCCAATCAAACGGATCAGCTTATCTTCTAAATCTTCGATACCACCCGCGTAGTCGTGGATGCTGTAATCGGCAATGTTGTAGTACATCGCATTAATAGTGAAGTCACGACGCTCTGCATCTTCATCAACATTGCCGTACACGTTATCGCGTAGCAACATGCCTTCATCAGATTGCGCAGACACGTTTTTCGATGGCTCTTGATGGTGGCCACGGAAAGTTGCAACTTCGATGATGTCGCGACCAAACATGATATGTGCCAAGCGGAAACGACGGCCAATTAGGCGGCAGTTTCTAAACAGGTTTTTGATCTGTTCTGGCGTAGCGTTGGTTGCGATATCAAAATCTTTTGGTTGAGAACCCAATAAGATGTCGCGCACACCACCACCGACTAAAAATGCATCAAAACCCGCCCCATTTAGGCGATATAATACTTTTAGTGCGTTGTCGCTGATCTGCTTGCGTGAAATATTGTGCTCTTGACGAGTATAAATATTCAGTGCTAATTCGTGGAATCCGCGTTGTTCGCTTGGGGTATTGTCGTTTGTATTCATTAGTTTAGAACAAAGTAGGTATCGCCAACTTTGTTTTTCTCTTAGTCCAAAGTGGTAGTGCAGAGTTTAATTGCGGCTAATAATAGCTTAGCGCGAGCCATTTGAGAACATCGTCTGCTTAACCACAGTTGTTGGTTATGGCATTTTTATGTGTCGTTTTTGCTATTTAGCTCTGAACTCGGGTTAATCACGGTGTTCTTTTTGTAAACTATCAGGCAATTGAGCAATGCTCCATTGCTGGCAGCCCCAAAATAAAATCTCGTCAATAGAAGCACTCAAAAGGGCTTCGGTGATATCAAAACCTAAGAATCGCATCGCGTTAATTAGCGTCGGTTTCGGATTGTCGAGATCTATCGCAGTTGCATGATTTTGTTTTGACAGTTTATTACCCAAGCCATCGGTTGCCAATGGTAAGTGCAAGTAACTGACGGTTTTTTGTTTGAGTGTTTTATACAAACTAATTTGACGGCCTGTCGGCTCAATCAAATCCGCTCCTCGTACAACCTCTGTGATGCCTTGGTCAATATCATCAAGCACAACCGCCAAGTTGTAAGCAAACAAGCCATCTCTACGCTTAATGATGAAATCTTCTTCAGCCAGTGCTTTCGGTATATGAATGTCACCGTGGCGAATGTCGGTAAATGATTCAATAGGGTGCGCCATAAGTAAGCGAACGGCTTGGTCACCTGAATCCATTAACTCAGCATTGCGGCAAGTCCCAGTATAAAAGCCGCCAAGGGCTTTGATCTGTTTACGAGTGCATTGGCAATAGTAGGCTTGGTTATCGGCTACCCATGCATCTATTTGAGCTTGGTACAAATCATGACGCTGGCTTTGATACACCACATCGCCATCCCAAAATAGATGGTAAGCCTCAAGTGTTTTGAGGATGAGTTCTGCGGCGCCAGCCATTTCTCTCGGTGGATCAAGATCTTCCATACGAACCAACCATTGTCCTTGGTTTGATTTCGCTTGAAAGTAGCTGCCAAGTGCGGCAACCAGTGAGCCAAAATGAAGAGGACCTGACGGTGATGGTGCAAAGCGCCCGATATAACTCATGAGTGAAAACCTAGTCTAGATAGAACAACAGTAACCGTTTGTTGGTATTGGTAGCTATTTGATGACAATGAGATAGCGCATGTTGAAAATAGCTTTCAATACAAACAAAAAAGGGAGCGAAAGCTCCCTTTTTTACATCAGCAAGAATTAACCTTGCATTTGTTTCTCTTTGATCTCTGCAAGTGTTTTACAGTCAATACAAAGGTCAGCTGTTGGACGAGCTTCAAGGCGACGAATGCCGATCTCAACACCACAAGAATCGCAGAAGCCAAAATCATCTTCTTCAATCTTATCTAGTGTCTTTTCAATCTTCTTGATAAGACGACGCTCACGGTCACGGTTACGTAACTCTAGGCTGAACTCTTCTTCTTGAGAAGCACGGTCAACTGGGTCTGGGAAATTCGCTGCTTCGTCCTGCATGTGGTGCACAGTACGATCAACTTCTTCCCTGAGCTGGTTGCGCCAAGCTGCTAAAATTTTTGTAAAATGTTCCGTTTGCTCAGGTGACATGTACTCTTCACCTGGCTTTTCTTGGTACGGTTCAACACCTGCGATGGCTAGGATGCCTAGCGCTTTTTTCTTAGATTCTGGCATACAGCATCTCCTATTTACACCTAGTCAACTGCAAAGCAGCTAATTTTAAGGCGGGTATCTATAGCAGAAAGATCTGGTTCTGGCAAATACTCTTATCCAAACTTGTAGTCAAAGTGATTACTTCATCATCTTTGTCTAGCTATTGATAAATTCAACAGCCTGTTTTAGTTGTATTTGAGTACTGCTGAGCTCTGCTTTATAGCAAAGCACTTCAACCCCAGCGTCTTGTGCTTGTTTTAGTAATAACGAATATTTGGCGTCTATATGGTGTGCTGCAGATACTTTTTCAATACCTGAATGTAAAACAGTGAATAAAAGTACGGCTCTATTTCCAGATTCTGCCATTTCTGTGAGTTCACGCAGGTGTTTTTGACCTCTGGTGGTGACTGCATCAGGGAAAAAGCCTTGTCCTTTGGTTGAGGTCCCTTGCTTAGTTGATGTTTGTTGCTCATCAAGCAAAGTGACACTTTTTACTTCGATATAACAAGGTGGCTTTTCACTGTCTTCCAGCAGAATATCAATTCGACTATTCTCACTGCCATATTTCACTTCAGTTCGTAAAGCGTCATAGCCTAAGAGTTCAACTATAGTCTTATTTTCAATTGCTTCCACTGCTAGCTGGTTCGCTCGCGCAGTATTTACACAAATTCGATGACCTTTATCTGTTTCTGAGATCTCCCAACTGTTTGGGTATTTTCGCTTTGCATTATCTGAGGTTGAATACCAAACCGTGTTACCGGGTGTGGCGCAGCCAGTCATGGCTCCCGTGTTCGCACAATGGATCGTGCGCTCACTGTCGTCAGGCAATGTGATATCAGCGAGAAAACGTTTATAGCGTTTAATAAGAGTCGCTGGCTCTAAAGGGGGATTGAAGTGCATATTACTTATTTAGACAGGTGGGTTTTTATGTACAATGTTGCCAACATTACACCACAAGGTTCTCCCATTGCCACAACTGCCCATAGAAGCTGTGATGCCAGATCTGCTCACTGGCGTAGAAACACATACTCAACTTATTCTAAAGGCTGCTCCCGGTGCGGGTAAGTCAACGTTTTTCCCTCTGCAGTTAGTTACGACTAATGCTGTTAAAGGGAAAATTATCATGCTCGAACCAAGGCGCTTAGCGGCTAGGAATATTGCGACTTACTTAGCGAGTCAACTGGGAGAGAAGGTGGGAGAGAGCATTGGTTTTAGAGTTCGTGGTGAATCTAAAACCAGTAGTGCAACGCGTTTGGAAATCGTCACTGAAGGGATCATGACTAGAATGATCCAAAGCGACCCTGAATTGACCGGTGTGGACATGGTGATCTTTGATGAATTTCATGAGCGCAGCATTCATGCCGATACCGCATTAGCGTTTAGTTTAGAGATCCAAGAAGCGCTGAGAGATGATCTCAAGGTGATCGTGATGTCGGCGACATTGGATCAACACTCGCTGCAATCTTTGCTGCCTGATGCCAAGTATGTTGAATCACAAGGCCGAACTTTCCCTGTCGATTTCCGTTATCAGCCGCTAGGCTCGAATGAATATTTAGCGCCTAAAATGGCCAAGGTGATCCAATCTCTGATGGAGAAAGAATCGGGCTCACTTTTGGCTTTCTTACCGGGTGTCTCGGCGATAAAACAAGTGGAATCACAGCTTGGACAACTTGCTAGTGATATTGATGTGTGTCCGTTGTATGGCCAGTTGAGTTTTGAACAGCAACAGAGAGCCATTGCGCCGTCAAAGCAAGGTCGCCGAAAAGTGGTGTTAGCCACCAATATCGCGGAAACTTCTTTGACGATTGAGGGGACTCGCTTAGTTGTTGATTCGGGATTGGAAAGGGTCGCAAAGTTCGATCTTAAAACTGGAATCACCAAACTTGAGCAAGTAAAAATCTCACAATCCTCAGCGGAACAAAGAGCGGGTCGTGCTGGGCGAATCGAAGAGGGCTTATGTGTTCGCTTGTACAGTGAAACACAGTTGATGCAACAACCATCCGTTCCAGAACCTGAAATACTCCATTCTGATCTCTCTTCGCTGGTGGCTGAATTGACGCAATGGGGAGCAAGTAGTGCCGATGAGCTTCATTGGTTAGATGTTCCGCCACAGGCATCGATTGAGCAAGCGACAGAGCTGTTACAAGGGCTTGATTTATTAGATAGTAATGGGCAATTTACTCCAGTCGGAAAGCAAGCTCAGCGTTTAGGCATTGAGCCGCGTATCGCCAGTATGCTGATCAAAGCGCAGCAAAACAGCCAAGCCTTGTTGAATGTCGCGATTGTCGCTGCCGCTTTACTCGAAGAGCCTGAACGTAACGTGACGGATATTCAGCATTCGCTACATCGACTTAAGCAAAGAAAGCACTCGAAAAACAGTGTTGTGATGCAGCGAGCGAAAAGTCTCGCAAGCAAACTCAATCATCACCTGGATTTGTCACAAGTCGATGAATCATTGCTACCATTAGTGCTTTGCTTGGCCTTTCCAGACCGAATTGCCCAATCGAGAAGTGCGACTGGCTGTGCATTTCGTCTTGCCAATGGCCATGGAGCTGAGGTTCGTGATGATGATCCGCTGGTAAACAACGAATACATCGTGGTGATTGATTTGATGCGGACGGCAGGGCGAGCAAGTCAGATCTTTTTAGCGACACCGATTGATATAGTGCAGCTTGAGGCTTCATTCTCCGGTCTTTTTACACGCGAAGATTATGCTGATTGGGATGAAAAACGCGGTCGCTTGGTTGCTGAAGAAAGAGTATTACTGGGTAAGCTGATTATCAGCACTAAACCTTTGCCAGAGCCTGATTCCGCTCAGATAAGCCAAGCGTTACTGAATTATATCGCTCGACGCGGACTTGAAAGTTTAAATTGGACGGCTTCTGCTAAACAGCTGGTTGAACGCGTGCGCTGTGCTGAGTTGTGGCTGCCTGAACAGCAATGGCCTCAAATGGATGAAGCGAGCTTATTGCGTCATCTTGATGATTGGCTTTTACCTTATTTGAATGGCATTAAGTCGGCAAAAGGACTGACGAGTATCTCGGTCGAGCAAGCATTGTCGGCTTATCTTGGCTGGCCTCTTAATCAAGAAATTGATCAATGGCTGCCTACGAATTACCTGATGCCAACAGGCAGTAAGAAGTCGATTCGATACCAATATCAATCTGAGCCAATGATCTCTGTTCGAATGCAGGAGGTCTTTGGTGAACAAGATTCACCCTTGATTGCTCAAGGGCGTAAAAAAGTGGTGCTTGAGTTATTGTCTCCTGCGCAACGACCACTGCAAATTACTCAGGATTTAGCTGGCTTTTGGGCTGGCGCGTATAAAGAAGTTCAAAAAGAAATGAAAGGCCGTTACCCCAAACATCCTTGGCCGGATGACCCTGCTAATCATGTAGCAACCACTAAAACTAAACGACAGTTGAACCGATGATGACCAAAATGTTAACGCCGAAAAAGGCACCACCTAAAAAAGCGCCAGCAAAGAAGTCACCAACGACCAAAGCCAAGCCAAGAAAGCCTAGAGCAGCCGCGAAGAAAGGTAAGGCAAAGACCAAGAAAACGGGCAACAGAGGTTGGCTGAAGATCCTATGGGGTATCGCTTGGAAGGTGGGTTTAGCAACGGCAGCTCTGTTGTTGTTCGTTGGGATCTATTTGGATTCGGTGGTTAAGCAGCGTTTTGAAGGTCAGCTTTTTGATCTGCCAACCGTTGTTTATGCTCGTGTATTGGATCTATCTCCGGGTACAGCCGTTAGTTTGGTACAAGTCAAAAATGAATTGGATGTGCTGAATTACCGTAAAGTGAATTCCCCTCGTCACCCTGGTGAGTACTCTTCTTCTTCAACCAAGATTGAAATGATTCGTCGTCCGTTCGAGTTTGTCGATGGGCCAGAAGCCGATCGTCATGTGATGCTGCACTTTAATGGCAACGAGCTAACTCGTATCCAGTCATTGGAGAAGAAAGGCGACATGGGTTACTTGCGTGTCGAACCTAAAATGCTCGGTATGCTTGAGAAAAGTAACGATGAGCAGCGTTTGTTCTTAAAACGCAATCAGTTCCCTGAAGTGATGGTTGACGCATTGCTGGCAACCGAAGACCGAAACTTCTATCAGCATGATGGGGTTTCACCATTGGCGATCGCTCGTGCAATGGTAGTGAACATCAAGGCAGGACGAACGGTTCAAGGTGGCAGTACGTTGACTCAACAGTTGGCGAAAAACCTGTTCTTATCGAGTGAACGTACTTTGTGGCGTAAGGTGCGTGAAGCGTATATCGCACTTATCTTGGATCATCGTTACAGCAAAGATCGAATCTTAGAAGCGTATCTGAACGAGGTTTATCTTGGGCAGAATGGTGGTGAAGCGATTCATGGTTTCGGCTTGGCATCTCGTTTGTATTTCGGTCAGCCTATTCAAGAGTTAAGAATTGACCAGTTGGCACTGCTTGTTGGTATGGTGAAGGGACCTTCGTATTACAACCCTGTTCGCTACCCGGAACGTGCTAAGACTCGACGAGATCTGGTTCTTCGTTTGTTGATGCAGCAAGACATCTTGACTCCGCGACAATATGAAGAAGCAGCAAGTCGTGATTTAGATATTCAAGACAACCCTCGTATTGCCAGCCGTCAGCCAGCTTACTTCCAACAAGTAAACATTGAGCTGAAGAAGTATGTGGGTGATCGATTTGAAGCTCAGAAAGGTATTCGAGTCTTTACCTCTCTAGATCCGGTTTCTCAAGATAAGCTAGAGAAATCGATTGCTCGTAAGGTGCCTGATCTGTCTAAAACGGCAGGTAACAAATTGGAAGCGGCTGCGATTGCTGTTGATAGAAATACCGGAGAAATCCGAGCGATGGTCGGCGGTAAACGTACCGGTTACGATGGTTTTAACCGTGCACTGAATGCGAGTCGTCCTATTGGTTCTTTGGTTAAGCCTGCAATCTACTTAACCGCATTAGAACAACCCGAAAAGTACACGTTAGCGACGACTTTGATGGACACCCCACTGAGTTTGAAAGGCAGTAAAGGAAGCGTATGGAGCCCAAGAAACTTCGACCGTAAGTTTCGCGGAGACGTGCCGCTGTATGTGGCGCTTTCTAAGTCTTACAACGTGCCGACCGTTCGTTTAGGGATGCAGTTAGGTATTGATAGTGTCTCGGATACGATTGGCAAACTGGGGGTTGATAAAAACGAAATTCGCCCAGTTCCATCCATGTTCTTGGGTTCATTCTCGCTAACACCGTTTCAGGTAGCACAGATGTACCAAACGATTACCAACTCTGGCCGTATCGCGCCATTGTCTGCGCTTCGCTCTGTGATTGATAGTGAAGGTGAGGTGTTGTATCAATCGATTCCTCGTGTTTCACAAAGCGTTGATCAGCAAGCGGCTTGGTTAACTACGTATGCGATGAAGCGTGGTGTGTCTGAAGGCACAGGTCGTTTCCTACAAGGTCAGTTTGCATGGGCAGGATTAGCCGGTAAAACCGGTACCAGTAACGATAGTCGAGACAGTTGGTTTGTTGGTGTTGATGGCCGTGAAGTAACGACGATTTGGTTAGGTCGAGATGATAATAAACCGACTAAACTAACAGGTTCTAGTGGTGCGTTGCGTGTCTATGCTGATTACCTGAAACAAAGAACACCAGAACAGCTATTGTTGCCTTGGCCAACAGGAATTGCGACTGCTAGCTTTACTCGAACTTCTGAAGGGGCGTTAGAGTTTGACTGTGATGGTACGGTGAAATTACCGGTTTGGGATGAGAGTGGCAGTATTAAAAAGGGCTGTGAAAGTCAACCAAAACAGTGGCTAAAGAAGCTTTTTCAGTGGTAAAGTCATAACAGAAAAGAATGACAAGGATAGTTTAGATAATGATTTCTCGTTGGTTAGTGAGTAGCTTAGGTATTGTCGGTACAGTGATCAGTTTTCAACTGTTTGCAGCTACTGCAGCACAGGTAGATTCATCAGAACATGTTGAACTTAAACAAGCTCATAAAAGGCCAACCGTTGCTGTCGTGCTCGCTGGTGGAGGCGCTAAAGGTGCAGCCCACATTGGCGTGCTTAAAGCTTTGGAAGAGATGCAGATTCCGGTTGATTACATTACCGGTACTAGTATGGGGGCATACGTTGGTGGTCTTTATGCGACAGGGATGAGCGCAGATGAGATCGAAAGTTTTATTTATACGGTTGATTGGAATCGCGGTTACCGTGATCGCGTTAACCGTAGCGATCGCCGAGTGCGTGACAAAGAGTATGAAGACCGTTACCAACTGAATACCGACCTCGGTTTAGGTTGGGGTGAAATCAAAGCCAGAAAAGGTGTGGTTCAAGGCCAGAATATGTTGCGTATTCTGCGTGAGACGACCGGTAACTTATCTCCACTTGATTCTTTCGACAACCTTGCTATTCCATATCGTTCTGTCGCAACCGACATCATCGATCTTGAAGAAGTGGTCATCGATCATGGTCATCTTGTTGATGCGATGATGGCGAGTATGTCAGTACCCGGTGCGCTTCCTCCTTATGAAGTGGAAGGGCGCATGCTAGTCGATGGTGGTGTCACCAATAACATGCCAGTGGATGTTGCTCGAGCAATGGGAGCCGACATCGTTATTGCCGTAGATATCAGCACTAACTACAAAAGCAAAGAAGACTTCACTAACTTTTTAGCCGCAGCAGACCAACTTTCTAATTACCTTGTTCAACGCAGTACGCAAGAGCAAGCCGCGACGTTAACAGACGATGATTTTTTCCTACGTCCTGATGTGGGGCAAATGGAAACCACAGACTTCGATAAAATGCCGACGGCTTACCATGCTGGATACGAAGCAACAAGGCAGTATCGGGATCAGCTTTCTAAGTTGGCGCTCTCGAATGCGGACTACCAACATTATATTGATGACAAGCAGAAAGCTCGAAAGCAGCTCAAGCATGGTGATAAAACGGTGGTGGATAAGGTCGTTATCAATAATAACACCCACTATTCAGATAAGTTGATTGCCAATCGTTTGAACCTCGACTCTGGAAAAGTCCTTAAAACCAGTGAAATTGAATCTCAGGTTAAAGACCTGTATGCGCTCGATCGTTTTGAACTGGTCACCTATGAATTTGACAATGTCGATGGTGAAGACCAACTGCAGGTCGATGTAAATGAAAAATCATGGGGCCCTAATTACCTCAACTTTCGATTCTACCTTGAAGATGACTTTGCAACCGAGAGCCAATATTCAATCGGTATGTCGGCTAATTTTACGGATATTAACTCGCATGGCGCAGAGTTAAGAACGAATGTAGAAATGGGCACTGATAAGCTCATCGAGGCTGAGTTATATTCTCCTTTTTTCTCAAGCCAGAAGTTATTTACATCGGCATCACTTGTTTACAGCAATCAGAAAAGAAACTTACCTGCCAATATTGACGATATCGAAGAGCCTACTCTCGACGTAACGAAAGACTACTTACCAATGACTTATCAAGAGTATATTGGTGAACTGGCATTAGGTTACCAGCCAACATTGTGGCAAGAATTTAAAGTGGGTGCTCGATACACCGATGGTGACATTGAGGTCGCCTCGCTACCGTCTTTAGGTAGCGGTGGATATACACGTATTGGCGGGTTTATGAGTTATCGATTGGATACCTTAGATAATTTCAGTTTGCCGACCAAAGGTTACTTTGTTGATCTGGAATATCTCATTTCCCACGATGATTTTGATAACGACTCTTCTCTGGCCGATTCCGAGTTTAACTCTGAAAGCGACACAGTTTATGAGATTTCGGCTAATTTCATGGCGGCACAGAGTATTGAAAAGCATACTTTAGTCGCAAAGTTCGACTTTGGCATGGTAGAGAGTAAAAACTCCGTGTTCCCTATTGACCCAAAGGAGCTTGGAGGCTTCTTAAACTTATCGGGAATACCAAGAAACAGTCTTATTGGACAAAACTTAGCATACGGCAGTTTAATCTATCGCTATAAATGGTTTGAAAATGACTTCGGCTTGTTTGAGTCGCCATTTTACATAGGCGCATCTCTAGAACATGGCGGCGTTTGGTCGAACAACGACTTGTCATTGGATGAAGCGCCGATGTTTACTGCTGGGTCACTCTTTGCTGGCGTAGATTCACCAATCGGGCCAATCATTTTGGCTTATGGTAAAACAGAAGGTAACTACGATTCTGTTTATTTAATCATCGGTACATCTTACTAATAATAATGCGCGGGATAGCTTTTTTTCTGACTAAATAGGCAAAAATCGTAGGACTTTCGTCTTAACTTGCTATGTTGGTCAAAATGATAAGATTTTAATTTATCGTTAAATTTGCTATTCTGTCGCCCACAGTTTGGCCTCTATGACGCCGCTCATCAATACAAATTGAATGACAAAAATGGCAATGGAGAGCCAAGTTTCCAAGGATGTTCGCTTCTTTATTTTACTAATAATTACCAATGTAAAGAAGGAACCGCAATGAGAGGAAAAAGTCGTGCTTGAAGCCTACCGTAAACACGTCGCAGAGCGTGCTGCCGAAGGAGTTGTTCCTAGACCATTAGATGCTGAACAAGTAGCAGGCCTAGTTGAACTTTTAAAGAACCCGCCCCAAGGTGAAGAAGCTGTTATTCTTGACCTACTAGAAAACCGTATTCCACCAGGTGTAGATGAAGCTGCTTACGTTAAAGCGGGCTTCCTA
The DNA here is from genome assembly GCF_030397615.1 of Vibrio sp. 14N.309.X.WAT.E.F5. Taxonomy (NCBI): domain Bacteria; kingdom Pseudomonadati; phylum Pseudomonadota; class Gammaproteobacteria; order Vibrionales; family Vibrionaceae; genus Vibrio; species Vibrio sp. 14N.309.X.WAT.E.F5. Next base: position 35,745 of record NZ_JAPNXR010000014.1, read on the forward strand.
ACGGCTATCACTAAAGGTGAAGTTGAATCTCCACTAGTAAGCAAAGCTAAAGCTGCGGAACTACTTGGCACAATGCAAGGTGGTTACAACATCGAATCTCTAGTTTCTTTACTGGATGATGCAGAGCTTGCTCCTATCGCTGTTAAAGCGCTTTCTCATACTCTATTGATGTTTGACGCATTCTACGACGTAGAAGAAAAAGCAAAAGCTGGCAATGCTTCTGCTCAGCAAGTTCTTCAGTCTTGGGCTGATGCTGAGTGGTTTACAGCTAAAGAGAAAGTAGCGGAAAAAATTACCGTTAAAGTATTCAAAGTCACTGGTGAAACAAACACCGATGACCTATCTCCAGCGCCAGATGCATGGTCACGTCCTGATATCCCAGTACACGCAAAAGCGATGCTGAAGATGGAACGCGATGGCATTACTCCTGATGAGCAGGGTAGCGTTGGTCCAATTACTCAAATTGAAGAAATGCAAAAAGACCGCATTCCACTGGCTTACGTTGGTGATGTTGTTGGTACCGGTTCTTCGCGTAAATCAGCAACAAACTCAGTGCTTTGGTTCATGGGCGAAGATATCCCATTCGTACCAAACAAGCGTACTGGCGGTGTTTGTCTTGGTGGTAAAATTGCACCGATCTTCTACAACACGATGGAAGACTCAGGCGCGCTACCAATTGAGCTGAACGTACAAGACATGAACATGGGTGATGTGATTGATATCTATCCTTATGAAGGTGTTGTTCGTAAAGACGGTGCAGATATCTCAAGCTTTGAACTAGGCAAAGTGCTTCTAGATGAAGTGCGTGCTGGTGGTCGTATTCCATTGATCATCGGTCGTGGCTTAACGGGCCGTGCTCGTGATGCTTTAGGTCTAGCTGAAACTGATCTGTTTGCTAAGCCAATCGACCCTTCTGCTTCTGATAAAGGCTACACGTTAGCTCAGAAGATGGTAGGTAAAGCGTGTGGCGTTGAAGGTGTGCGTGCGGGTCAGTACTGCGAACCTAAAATGACAACGGTAGGCTCTCAGGATACTACGGGTCCTATGACACGTGATGAGCTGAAAGATCTGGCTTGTCTTGGCTTCTCTGCGGATCTTGTGATGCAGTCTTTCTGTCACACATCTGCATACCCGAAACCAGTTGATGTAAACACTCACCATACACTGCCTGATTTCATCATGAACCGTGCGGGTGTTTCACTTCGTCCGGGCGACGGTGTTATTCACTCATGGCTAAACCGTATGCTTCTGCCTGATACTGTTGGTACAGGTGGTGACTCGCATACTCGTTTCCCTCTAGGTATTTCATTCCCAGCAGGTTCTGGCTTAGTCGCATTTGCTGCAGCAACAGGTGTTATGCCTCTTGATATGCCTGAATCAATCTTGGTTCGCTTTAAAGGTGAAATGCAGCCGGGTATCACGCTACGTGACCTAGTACATGCCATTCCTCTTTACGGTATCAAGCAAGGTCTATTGACTGTAGAAAAAGCTGGTAAGATCAATGAATTCTCTGGTCGTGTACTAGAGATTGAAGGTGTTGACCACCTTTCTGTTGAGCAAGCATTTGAACTTTCAGATGCATCGGCAGAGCGTTCAGCTGCTGGTTGTACTGTTAAGCTTTCTCAAGAGTCTATCGAAGAGTACCTGAACTCGAACATCGTTATGCTTAAGTGGATGATCGCTGAAGGTTACGGTGATGTTCGTACTATCGAGCGTCGTATTACGGCAATGGAAGAGTGGCTAGCGAACCCTGAGTTGCTTGCTGCTGATTCAGATGCTGAATACGCTCATGTTATCGAGATTGACCTTGCTGACATCGATCAGCCAATCCTATGTGCACCAAACGATCCAGATGATGCTCGTCTTCTTTCTGACGTTCAAGGCACTGAGATTCAAGAAGTGTTCATCGGTTCTTGTATGACCAACATCGGTCACTTCCGTGCTGCAGGTAAGATGCTTGAAGAGTTTAATGGCTCTTTGAATACTCGCCTATGGGTTGCTCCGCCAACTAAGATGGATAAAGACCAACTGACAGAAGAAGGCTACTACGGCATCTTCGGTCGTGCTGGGGTTCGTATTGAAACTCCAGGTTGTTCATTATGTATGGGTAACCAAGCGCGTGTTGCTGACGCTTCGACGGTTATGTCTACGTCTACTCGTAACTTCCCGAACCGTTTGGGTAATGGTGCGAATGTTTATCTAGCTTCTGCTGAACTTTCTGCTGTTGGTGCGATTCTTGGTCGTATCCCAACGAAGGAAGAGTACTTAGCGTACGCAGAGAAGATTAATGCAACCGCTGCCGATACTTACCGTTACTTGAACTTCCATAAAATGGGTCAGTACACGGATAAAGCAGACACGGTTATCTTCCAAGAGCCTGCATAAGCGGTTAATGGAGTGCGATAAAGTGCTTACTGCGTTGCAGTAAAGTACTCGCTGCTAATACAACGCCTTCTCTTTGTGAGAAGGCGTTTTTGTTTCTGCGTTCTAATAGTTCGTTTGATGTTGAATGAATCAAGCTCGATCTCCAATAGACTTCGCTATATACTCTCGCCTCATTTTTTACCCTATCTGTCATTAGTGCGCGGAGCCTTTATGGAATTTGAATTTACACGAAACACTTTAATGGGCGAGTACTATGTAAAGTGCAGCATGGGTCATGAAATTGTTGGCCGCTGGCTTCAAGAAGAGATCGGGAAAGATAAGCAGAAACTGGATCATGTGATGGCGTTGATTGAGCAATCTCGACAAGATCTGAACAATGAAGTGACGCTACTAGGCAAAGAGATCAGCCTAGCGATCAATGAAGACGACGTAACCATTCAAGAAAATGTGCTAGGGCACGAGCAAGAGATGGAAGAGGGCAGTGAGTTCGATTTCTATAATTGTGAAAGCGAAGCAAGCTGCGGAATCGATGATTTCGAGTTGCTAATCGAACGTTGGATTGATTTTTTAGGTTACTAGTTGCCAATGGTTTTGCATCGTGAAAGTTTCGTTGCCCAAAAACTAGAGCAACGACAGTGCAACGCATTAAGATAGTGAAAAGGCCGCACCATATTGGTGCGGCCTTTTTCATTTCTAAAACGGTATTGTTTCTATTTTTTTAAAAATCAATAACTTAAATTTCTGGCACGCTACTTGGATTGTAATAAGAGTATTAACGGATTAAGTGAAGAATTTAAGGAAAGAATATGAAATTAATAAACGCCATAGTTAAACCATTTAAATTGGATGATGTTCGAGAAGCGCTCTCTGATGTTGGTATTGAAGGTATGACTGTTTCTGAAGTGAAAGGATTTGGTCGTCAAAAAGGACACACTGAGTTGTATCGTGGTGCAGAGTACCAAGTTGATTTCCTACCAAAGGTAAAGCTAGAGATTGCAACCCAAGCTGAAAATGTTGACCGAGTTGTTGAAGCGATTAGCCAAGCGGCACACACCGGAAAAATCGGCGATGGCAAAATTTTTGTGTATGACCTAAGCCAAGCCGTACGAATTCGTACCGGTGAAATGGATGTTGAAGCACTTTAAAGAATTACAAGGACTGGAGACTTTAATATGGAACTTACAACAACAGTAACGGAACTACGTTACGCACTAGACACTTTTTTCTTCCTCATTTCAGGTGCGTTGGTAATGTGGATGGCTGCAGGCTTCGCGATGTTAGAAGCTGGCCTTGTTCGTTCGAAGAACACCACAGAAATTTTAACTAAGAACATTTGTTTGTACGCGATTGCTTGTACGACTTTCTTAGTCGTTGGTTACAACATTATGTATGTCGATAACGGCGAAGGTGGCTGGTTACCGTCATTTGGTACTCTGATTGGTACTCAAGGTGAAGGTGCAGACCACTCATTAGAATCAGACTTCTTCTTTCAAGTAGTTTTCGTTGCAACAGCAATGTCTGTGGTATCAGGTGCAGTTGCTGAGCGAATGAAACTTTGGTCATTCCTTATCTTCTCTGTCGTGCTAACAGCATTCATCTACCCAATGGAAGGTTACTGGACTTGGGGCGGTGGTTTCCTATCAGAAGCCGGTTTCAGTGACTTTGCTGGTTCAGGTATCGTACATATGGCTGGTGCTTCAGCAGCCTTAGCGGGTGTACTTCTACTGGGTGCTCGTAAAGGTAAATATGGTAAGAACGGTGAAATCTACCCAATTCCCGGTTCAAACATGCCACTGGCAACGCTAGGTACATTTATCCTTTGGTTTGGTTGGTTCGGTTTCAACGGTGGTTCTCAACTTATGGTTTCTGACTTTGAGAACGCGACAGCGGTTGGTCAAATCTTCCTTAACACCAACGCAGCAGCAGCAGCAGGCGCGATTGCAGCACTACTAGTATGTAAAACGACTTGGGGCAAAGCTGACTTAACAATGATTCTTAACGGCGCGTTAGCTGGCCTAGTAGCAATCACTGCAGATCCTTTATCTCCATCACCACTATTTTCAGTAGCGATTGGTTCTGTATCTGGTGCGTTGGTTGTATTCAGTATCATTGCCCTAGATAAAGCTAAGATTGATGATCCAGTGGGTGCTATCTCTGTGCACGGTGTGTGTGGTTTCTTCGGCCTAATGGCTGTTCCACTAAGCAATGCTGATGCAACATTTGGTTCTCAACTACTGGGTGCTGCCGTTATCTTTGCATGGGTATTTGGTGCTAGCTTAGCGGTATGGGCAGTGCTTAAAGCAACAATCGGTATTCGTGTCAGTGAAGATGAAGAACTTGAAGGTATGGACATGCACGATTGTGGTGTAGGCGCTTACCCTGAGTTTGTATCAGTAAAATAATCAACAGTAACCGCCTAACCTGAATGGGTTCGGCAGTTCAAAGAAAACCCTGCAACGAACCGTTGTGGGGTTTTGTTGTATTTGGAGCAGAGCATTGTAAGCGAGCTTGTCATGATTACAGGGAGCTATGTGAAAGCCTTATGACGGGCATAATTACTGAAATGCTTTGTTACAAAAGTGAGAGTTTAAATGGTCTGAGTAGACGGATTTTTTGTCGGTCGTCATTGTAATTATGTTAATGATGAATATAATAACGCAACTGATAGACATTATCATTTCGATATAAAGGATTTTAAAATGAAGAAACTGCTAACACTTTCAGCTCTAGCGTGTGGCGTAATTGCCCCAACAGCAATGGCTGCGGAAGAAGTAAATGTATACTCTTACCGCCAACCTTTCCTTGTTGAGCCAATGTTCAAAGAGTTCACGAAAGAGACTGGTATTAAAGTAAACGTTAAGTTTGCTAAAAAAGGTTTAGCAGAGAAGTTAGCTCAAGAGGGTGAATACAGCCCTGCTGATGTTGTCTTAACTGTCGATATTAGCCGTCTATCTGAGCTAACTAAACAAGGTCTAGTTCAATCAGTTGAAAGCGATGTACTTGAAAAGAACATCCCTGCTCAGTACCAAGATACTGCTAACGAGTGGTTTGCTCTAACAACTCGTACACGTAGCGTTTATTCTTCACGTGACCGCGTTGGTCGTCTAGGTGAAGAGTTCACTTACGAAGATCTAACTAAGCCTGAATTTAAAGGCAAGATCTGTACTCGTAGCGGTAAGCACCCATACAATGTTTCTCTTGTTTCTTCGATGATTGCTCACAAAGGTGAAGCTGAAACGAAAGAATGGCTAGAAGGCGTAAAAGCAAACCTAGCACGTAAGCCTCAAGGTAACGACCGCGCACAAGTTAAAGCGATTAAAGAAGGTCTATGTGATGTTGCTCTTGGTAACAGCTACTACCTAGGCAAAATGATTAATGATAAAGAGCAAAAAGCTTGGGCTGACTCTGTTTACATTAACTTCCCTAACCAAGAGACAACAGGTACTCATGTAAACATCTCTGGTATGGCGATGGCTAAATACTCTCCAAACGAAGAGAATGCCGTTAAGCTGATGGAATTCCTATCTGGTAATACTGCACAAAGCATGTACGCAGAAGTGAACTACGAATACCCAGTGAAAGCAGATGTTAAGCCTTCTGAGCTTGTTGCTTCATGGGGTGAGTTCAAAGCAGATACTATTTCTCTAGATGAAATTGCAAACCATCACGCGGCTGCAATCAAGCTATTAGATGAAGTTAAGTTCGATCTATAATTTATTATTGTAGGCTTCGGCCCGCATAAAATTACAACCTCAAGTTGCTACTTTTTGGCTACTTGGGGTTGTTTGTTTTTGGGAAATCACTTTTTGATACAAAGCTCTCTGTTGATCCCTTGAGTTATGTGCATCTCACCTTGAAGTCATTAGAGTATATGGGTATAAATAACCCCACCATTAAAAGGACATGAGATGTATTTGCAAATGCATATGTATTTCATTAAGCCTCGTTGTAGTTAGGCGATGAAAGAAAAGAATTATTTATGGAACACCAGTAGCGGCATAATCGCTGTACTACTCGTTTTACCAATCTTAGCGATATTCACGACTGCTGTTGGAGAAACAGATGAGCTATTTTCTCATCTGATGTCCACAGTAATGCCCACCTATGCCTACAATACGGTGGTTTTAGTCATAGGAACCATGTTCCTGTCTTTAATTTTTGGTATTCCATCTGCATGGATCATGGCAATGTGCCGTGTCCCTGGAGAGCGTGTTTTGCAATGGGCGCTCGTGCTGCCATTAGCAATGCCTGGTTATATCGTGGGTTATATCTTTACCGACTGGTTTGACTTTGCTGGCCCTGTTCAGATTCTCTTGCGAGATCTAACGGGCTGGGGGCCTGGTGAGTATTGGTTCCCCGATATTAGAACCCTGTCCGGTGCCATTATTGTTCTGTCTCTCGTTCTTTATCCTTATATTTATTTGCTCTGCCGCGCAGCGTTCATGGAGCAAAACGTATCCCTATTACAATCCGCTCGCTTATTAAAATGTTCTCCTTGGGAAAGCTTTCGTCGTATTTCATTACCGCTCGTGCGCCCCTCGATGGCGGTCGGTTTGTCTCTTGTTGCGATGGAAACCATCGGTGACTTCGGTACCGTGAGTTACTTTGCTGTAAACACATTAACGACCGCGGTTTACGATACTTGGTTAGGCTATTCGAGCTTAACGGCCGCAGCAAAAATATCGGCAATCATGCTGGTTATCGTCATTCTATTATTGAGTACCGAGCGATACAGCCGTCGTAAGCAGAAATTATTTCAGAATCAGTTCAGTAGCCGTGAAGACTTTCGTTATGAGCTAATTGGTTGGAAGAAGTGGTTGGCACTATTTTGGTGTTGGGGATTGGTGTGTATTGCGTTCTTATTCCCTCTCGCGCAGTTGATCATATATGCCTACAAGTATTTTGCCCAAAGCTGGACCCCAGAGTTCAGAGAGTATGCGCTTAATAGCCTTTATGTCTCTGTTGTTGCAGCGATTATTGGTGTGATCGTTGCGTTGATTGTTAACTTTAATCAACGTGTTAGCCCAGGTAAGAAAAACCTAGCTTACATGAGATTCGCATCTATGGGCTATGCGGTTCCTGGAACCGTGTTGGCGATAGGTGTCATGGTGCCAGTGCTGTTCATGGACCACTTAGTTAATGACATAGCGAAAGCGATGGAGTGGGGCCGACCTGGTTTGATCTTCTCTGGTTCTATGTTTGCTCTGATATTTGCCATGGTGGTGCGTTTTTCTGCTGTTGCTATTGGTAGTATCGAAAGTAGCTTAAGTAAGGTGTCACCGTCATTGGATATGGCATCTAAAACAATGGGTTGTAATACCAATCAGATGTTACGTCGTGTGCATCTTCCTCTGATTAAGCGTGGTGCACTGATTGCAGGCTTATTGGTGTTTATCGAATCAATGAAAGAGTTGAATGCGGCATTGTTGCTGCGTCCTTTCAATTTCGAAACGCTCGCGACTTATGTTTATAACTATGCGTCAGATGAGCATCTTGAATTAGCAGCCATGCCTGCTGTGTTGTTAGTCTTGGTGGGTTTAATTCCGCTGATCATCGTAAACCGTTCCTTGGAGCAGAAACACTAATGAGTTGTGCATTATCAATTAAAGATCTGACTTGTAAGTACGAGTCCCAAACTATTTTGGAATCTCTTTCTTTAGAAGTTGAGCATGGTGAAATTGTTTGTCTGCTTGGTGCCAGTGGCTGTGGTAAGACGACACTGCTTAAAGCGATTGCCGGCCTGCTTCCATTAAGCTGTGGTGTCATGAGCCTGAACTGCCAAGTGATTGATGACGCTGCGAATTGGTTACCACCAGAGCAGCGCAACATTGGTATGATCTTCCAGGACTATGCTCTGTTCCCACACCTTACTGTGAATCAGAACGTGGCATTTGGTCTGCGTGATATGTCTGAGCAAGATAAGGCTGCGAAAGTTAAAGAGATGCTTGAGCTTGTTCATCTTGACCAATTTGGCGATCGTTATCCTCATCAACTATCTGGTGGACAACAGCAACGTGTCGCGATTGCGCGCTCTTTGGCATATAAGCCAGACCTGCTGCTATTGGATGAACCGTTTTCTAACATTGATACCCAAGTACGTCATGAGCTGATTTCTCAGATTCGTAAAATCTTTAAGAAGCAGGGTGTGACGGCTATTTTTGTGACTCACAGTCGTGAAGAAGCGTTTGCTTTTGCTGACAAGATGGCAGTAATGAATCATGGTGTCATCGAACAATACGGCTCGGCGTCAGAATTGTACTTCCACCCATCAAGCAAGTTTGTTGCAGATTTCTTGGGCGGCGGTAGTTATTTAGGTGCACAACGTATTTCTGAACATGAGTTTGAGACAAGCTTAGGTTTGATTGAAGCGAAAGCACAGACTCAGATCGAAATTGGTGCTGAATGTGCGTTGTTGTTAAGGCCTCAGCACATTGTGGCGAGCCACGATGTCGACAGTAACCTGTCTGTATTGGAACAGCAGTTTATGGGTGACCACTGTCGTTATGTGATTGAAGCGAATGGCCAGAAATTGCTAGCAACGTCCTCTGAAGCGCTTGAGTTCGGTATGCCAGTAACGGTTAAAGTCGACACCAAAGGCGTATTGGCGTTCTAACAAAGCCCAACTCGAAATTATAGTGAAAAAAAGCCCAGCACTTTAATCAAGTACTGGGCAAGAGTTCTTCACTTATAGGCGTTAACAAGGCAGTGATTTGTTAAATCCTATACAAAGCTGCTGCACTCTAAAGCCTATAGAGAGAGGAAGTCTTTCACTTTTTGAAGAACATGTTCTGCAGTGTCTTTATCTTCCATTTCTGCGAAGATTCGTAGCAATGGCTCAGTTCCTGAGAAACGAGCAATGACCCAGCCGCCATTCTTGAAGTACACCTTAGCGCCATCTTCATAGCTTACTTTTTCAATTTCGTATTCAAATTCAGGCAGTTGTTTCTCGACGTAGATCTTGGTGTAGAGCGCCTCTTTCTCTGAAGGTTTGAATTTGCAATCCCCTTCTGCCGTGTACGCGTAGCCGTACTTAGAGTAGATTTCATCAAGCAACTCAGACAGCTTCTTGCCTGTCACACTGATCATCTCAACCAATAAACTCGATGCAAATACGCCATCCTTGCCTTTGATGTGGCCACGAATGGTTAAACCACCCGAACTTTCACCACCAATCAGTGAATCGTCGGCTTCCATTTGAGAACTGATATGCTTGAAGCCTACAGGAACCTCAAAGCTCTTTTCACCATGATCCGCAGCGACTTTATCAAGCAGGTGTGTGGTTGCGATATTACGAACGACAGAGCCTTTCCAACCCTTATATTCAAGTAAGTAGTAGTAAAGAAGTAGCAGCACTTCGTTAGGGTGAATGAAGTGACCTTTTTCATCGATGATGCCCAAGCGGTCGGCATCGCCATCGGTACCAATACCAATGTCATAACCTTCAGCCGCAACTAAGTGCTTCAAGCGATACAGCGTTGCTGCACTTGGAGAAGGCATCAAGCCGCCGAAGTCTGGGTTTTTACCATCATTGATTACATCAACATCACAGCGAGCGCTAATTAACACGGTTTGCAGTGCGTTTTTTGCTACACCAAACATTGGGTCGATCAGGACTCTTAGGTTGGCTTGTTTAATCGATTTGATATCAATAGCGTTGATGATCGAGTCAACAAAGGCGTTCATCGGATTGATGATTTCAATTTCTTTGTCATTCAATGCTTGTTCAAAATCGACTCTGACGACATCTTCACTGGTTAGGGTCGAAATCTGTTGTTCGATCTTTTCTGTGATAATCTCATCAGCATCACGGCCACCTTCAATGAAGATCTTTATGCCGTTATAGTCTGCTGGGTTGTGAGAAGCGGTAATACACGCAGAGTAAACACATCCCATTTCCTTCGCTTGGAACATCACGATAGGAGTCGGAACGAACTTGTCGATAAAGCTCACTTTGATGTTGTTGGCGGCCAATACTTCAGCAAACCAGCACGCGGCTTTATCTGAAAGGAAGCGGCGGTCATAGCCGATAACGAAGCCGTTTTTCGCTGCATCTTCATTATTGATGATGTTAGAGAGTGCTTGTGCCACTAAGCGGACGTTTTCTCTAGTGAACTCTTCACCAATAAACGCGCGCCAGCCGCCAGTACCAAATTTAATCATTAGAAAATCCTTTTAGTCTCACTATCTCAAGCCAGTAAAGACTTGAGATAGGAGCTGTTCATCAAATTAAGTGATTAGCCGAGTACAACGATAACTTCGTTCACGCTGCCTTCTGCTTGTACTGGGATTGCGCCTTCAATCTGCTCACCGTTAATCGTGATAGAGGCAACGCCCTTACTTACTGAATTCGGGTTTTGAACTGTGATGTTGTAAGTCGCACCGCGCCATTGACGAGTTACCTCGAATTCTGGCCAATCAGTTGGGATACAAGGATCTACGGTTAAACCTTCAAAGCCTGTGCGAACACCAAGAATGAAGTTGGTTACCGCAAAGTAAGCCCAACCCGACGTACCTGTTAACCAAGGGTGGTTTGCACGGCCGTGGTCTTGGTGGTCTTTACCCATGATGAACTGCACGTACGAGTATGGTTCTGCGTAGCGTGTTTCAATCATGTCGTTTTGGTTGTATGGGTTTAGTGCGTCGTAGAACTTCATCGCACGGTCACCACGGCCTAGCTTCGCTTCGGCTACCCAAGCCCATGGGTTCGGGTGAGAGAAGATAGCGCCGTTCTCTTTAACGCCTTGGTAAACGCGAGTCACAAAGCCGATATCGTCATTTGGTGTAGCAAATGATGGAGAGTTTAGGTGTAAGCCGTATTCAGAGAATAAGTTCTCATCAACAGCGTCCATTGCTTTCTCGCCACGCTCTTGAGATACCGCACCAGATAAAACCGCTAGCGTGTTTGACTCAAGGTGAACTCGACCTTCAGTTTGTTGAGCTGTTCCGATCTTGTCGCCATTTTTAGTCAGGCCACGGATGTACCAGCCACCCTCGTCATCCCAAAGGTGTGTTTCACACGCTTCACGAACGTTAGCTGCCATTTCTGTGTATTTAGCGACATCAGCATCGTTATTACGGAACTTAGCCAGATCTAAGAATTCTTGTAGAGCCCAGAAATGTAGGAATGAAACCATTGAAGATTCACCGCCACCTAGGTTCAAACAGTCATTCCAGTCAGCACGAAGACCCTTACAGATACCCGTTTGTCCCACGTATTCTGCAGAGAAGTTCAGTGCCGCTTTCATGTGTTCGTAAACGGTCGCTTCGCCACCGTCTGCGTATGGAATTACTTCGTCAAAGAAATCGTGTTCACCGGTTTCCATCACGTACTTGATGATGGTCGGAACGATCCACAAGTGATCATCAGAACAAGTATCGTCAATGCCGTGGATCTTGTCGTCATCTGACGGTGTAGGAACAACCGTTGGCGATTTTGAAGGCTCAACGTCAGCTTTCTCTGGATCGAACCAGTCAGGATCGAACAAGTGTAGACCGTAGCCCGCTTTTACTTGGCCACGTAGCAGGTCGATAATACGTTTCTTAGTCATTTGTGGGTTGGCATGAGGCACTGAGATCGCGTCTTGCGCAGTATCACGGTAACCAAGGCCAGTACGGCCACCGACTTCAATGAATGATGCAAAGCGCGACCACACCACACAAGTTTCTGCTTGGTATAGTGTCCACGTGTTGATCATGGTGTCTAAGCCTTCGTTTGGAGACTTAACTTGGAACTTGTTGCAGCGCTCATCCCAGTGATCTTTGATGCCTTGGAAAGCCGCGTCTACGTTGGCTGTGTCTTGGTATTTCTCACGTAGGCGCTCACCGTTGCCTTTGCCGATACCTAGTACGTACGCAAAGCGAACCTCTTCACCCGGTTGAATTGTAAATTGCTTATGCAGAGAACCACAGTGGTTGTAACAAGTTTGAGCGCTGTTAGAACACTTGCCATTTTCAACCGCAATTGGGTTTGCTTCGTCACGGTACATACCAAGGAAGTTGTCACGTTGTCCGTCGTAGCTGTCTGGAGAGAAGGTTGATGCTAGGTAGTAGAAGCCTTCAAAGTCGTTGGTGTTGTAGTACAAGTCGTATTCCAGAACACCTTCTTGGTAAGACGTACCCGCAGAGTACAAAGACATCTGATGGTTCTGGTTATCTGATTGAATATGACTGAAAGAGAACTCAACAAATGAGAAAGTGCTGATGGTTCTTGGCTTGTCAGTGTTGTTCTTCAGCACGACATCCCAAACTTCCGCATCTTCACCTTTAGGAACGAATAGCGTTTTAGTTGCCGTAATACCGCTGTATTCACATTTGAACTTTGAGTATGACAGACCATGACGAACTTCGTAGTTCGCTTCATCTAGGCTTTTTGCCACTGGCTGCCAAGAGATAGACCAGTAATCACCGGTCTCATCATCACGCAGGTAAACATAGTGCCCTGGACGGTCGAATGTGCCGTTTGGACGGAACTTAGTAACACGGTTGTATTCCGGAGAATTGTAGAACGAGTAACCGCCCGCATTGTGCGAAATTACGGTACAAAATTTTTCAGTACCTAGGTAGTTGGTCCAAGGTGCTGGTACATCAGGGCGAGTGATGACGTATTCGCGATTGTCGTTATCGAAATAGCCGTATTTCATTGTCATTTCCTTTTTAACAAACTGCATCTATGCAGCTAATTTTTTTAAATAGTGATGCTGAGTCTTATCTGACTGAGCACCTTAATTTGAGTTAGTAACTTAATTTGAATCAGCAATCGCTCGATATGAGTGTCGCTTTGGTTTTGTTTTATTGAGCTTTCCAAGGGTTGCGATAATCAACATTGAGTCTGTCGAGTAATGGCAGGTGGCCCTTTAGGCGAGATAGGTAATCTAGCCAATTTCGGTTGTTTTTATGTGTCCAACATCCTTCAGCTAAAGCGCTAATTCTTGGAAATACCATGTAATCCATACGCTTTTGATTGGTGACGATCTCACACCATAGAGCACACTGAATTCCGCGGATCCGCTTACGAATTGGGTCGGTGTCGGATATCTCAGCAAGCGCTTCGTAGGTATAAGCTTGTTCTAATGGGATAACGGCAGCCCAATCGACGCCAGGCTCTTCCGGTGCATAATCTTGGGTCATGTCGAGATAGGTAAACTGTGCTGGTTGCAGCACCACATCAAAGCCTTGGCGAGCGCAATTCACTGCAGCCTCTTCACTGAGCCACGAGTAGATGATGGTCTCTTTGCTCACCTTGTCGCCGTGCTGTGCTTCTTCCCAGCCCACCATGCGCTTGCCGAGTTGCTTAAGTTTGTTCTCGGCATAGCGGAATAGGTGACCTTGCAAGTCTTTACTGTCTTGGTACTGGTGTTCTTTCATCAGTGCTTGAGCGGCAGGGCTGTTAGTCCACACGCCCGGTGGTACTTCATCTGCGCCCATGTGAATCAATTCGCTAGGGAATAGCTCTGTGACTTCTTCAATAACCGCATCTAAGAATTGGTAAGTACCTGGCAAGCCTGGGTTTAGCACGTTGTCGTTGTAGTGCTGAATACTCTTGTATTGAGTGGTATCGGCTTGCTCTACCAGCATGTCAGGCAGTGACTTAATCGCAGCGCGACAGTGTCCTGGGATATCGATCTCTGGGATCACCGTGATGCTGCGTTGTTCTGCGTATTCAATCACTTCACGAATTTGTTGCTGCGTGTAGAAGCCGCCATAGTTTTCAGCAAGGTGCGTGTATTGTGGCTCTAATGCATGGTCAGGGCCGCGCCAAGCGCCGATTTCAGTCAGCTGAGGCAGGCTCTTAATCTCAATTCTCCAACCTTCATCGTCAGTTAGGTGCCAATGAAATACGTTGAACTTGTAGTGTGCCAATTGGTTGATTAGACGCTTCACTTGCTCTACCGAGTGGAAGTGACGAGCGCAGTCCAACATCATACCGCGGTACTTGAAACGAGGTTGATCGGCGATTTTGCAACATGGTACAGAGAAGATCTCGGCGTCCAGTTGCTGTACCAATTGAATCAAGCTTGCCACGGCGTGTGTGAAGCCTGACTGGCTGCCTGATTCAACCATTATCTGTTGTGCTGTGACGGTCAGCTTGTACTCGGCTTCGTCTAAAGTCGGATTGCTGCGAAATAGAATGTCGCCGCTTTCGCCTTTTGAAAGTTCAGTTGAAGGCTTATTCGAAAGAGATATTTCGAAGGTAGAAAGCAATTCTTGTTGAAGCCAAGACGCTGCTTTATCAGCAAGGTGGGATTGAATCTCAATCTTGGATTCACAGCTTAGTGCGAAGCTACCTTGCTTGAGTTCGATCTGATTCGGCTGAGGAATCAATGCCACTTCAGCTGCGCTCACTTCAGGAATTTGATTGCGTTCACGATATGGTGAAGCCAGAACAATCGGTGATATTGCGACAGGCAGTACCGATGTTTCTCCTTGGTGATGTGATTGGATAAAGGCATCATTCAAGCCATCCGAATAGAAGCGGAATGGGGCGCTTTGAATACTGAATTCGAGGTAGTAATGGTTATTGGCCTTTAACACTGGCGAACTTGGTTTGAACGAGCAAAAGCTTCCTACTTGAGTCAGTTCACCTTGCGATAAACTCTCTGGAAGGATGAATCGGTCAAAGGCAAAGTGCAGTGACCAATCTTTTACGTCGAGGTCACTTAAGTTATGTACCGTAAGGCCAAATCGGCAGTTATTTTTTTGTTCAGAAAGAACAGCTAAGTCGATGCGATAATTCATATAACTTCCCTGCTAAGCCTGTTGATACAAGTTGTGTTGTGGTTTTCCGGCAAACATCAATGCGCCTTCAATAGCGTCAAATTGAGGTTCAACGATCCATTGTTGTACTGGTGGCGATAGCCAGTTGAGAATACGCTCAGCGATACTTCCCATTAAGCACACCTTGTCAGCGCCTTTTCGATGAAGTGCTAATACAAACATTTCGATATCGGCTGCAGTCTGCTTAAGCATCTCAATAGCCAGTTCATCTCCTTCATTCGCCAATTGAAAAATGACTGGAGAAAATTGACCGTAATCTTTTGGAATTGCGCCTTTCGACCACGCCACAATCGCATCCACATCATTATTGAAATGGTTCATAACGTGTTGAGTCAGCGAAGTTTTGTTACGAATGCCATCTTCAGCGAGTAGAACTTGCTGAATTAAACGAAGGCCCATAACTGCGCCGCCGCCTTGGTCTGAAATTGGGAATTCACGACCGCCAACAACGTGTTGCTCGCCGTTGTTTAAGTAGATGCCACACGAACCTGTGCCACCGATCATGATTGCACCGTCTTGGCCATTGTGAGCACCAATGCAAGCACCGTAAGCGTCGGTATTAAGTGTCATGCTTGCGAAAGGGTGTGTCTGTGCCATGAAGTCGAGCCATGCCGACTTCTGTTCAGCACCAGCTAGCGCCAAACCAACATGCATATTAGAAAAATTGTTAGAGTCGAGTTGCCCTTGTTGTGCGGCTTTGGCAATGGCATCAATAATAGAGTTCATCGCAACATCAACGCCCAATAGGATGTTGGCACTGCCGCTCTTAGCTTCACCAATCAGTTTGTCTTGGTCATCTCTAATTCGAGCTCGGCAAGAAGTGCCTCCACCATCAATACCTACGTAGTAAAGAGTCATGATTATTGCTCCTTACACTGTGCTAAATGATTGAATTGGGCCGCTGTCGCCAGTAAGTACCACGCGCCATGAGGAATCCATTGTTCGCCCCAACGCCAGTTTTGGAGCATGTCATCTTTCTGCGCTGGTGGATTGAATGCGATGTCTTGTTCATCGTCAAAGCCCGCCGTGATGCCATTGCAGATCCCGCCTTTGGCATTGAAGAAACCAAGCTGTGGTAGGTAGTCTGGGTTGTTATGACCGTGACCATCGAGCATGCACATGTGGTAAGGATTCAATCCTAAAATCCAATCAAGGCTGTTTTGTGAAAGCTGGATTAAACGCTTTTGAAGATCGGCATCTTGAATGTGTGGTTGAACTAAGTACGCCATGGTCGCAATTGAGCCAAGACGCGCGTTTTCACCTTGCCACCAGTAGCCAGTTTCGTTTTGTTGAGCGACAAAGAAGGCATCGCGCTTATCACCATCGACAGACTTAACGTACTGTCTTGGGTAGCCAAATGGATTGATGACTTTATCGGTGATGCTGATTTCGAACTGACAAGCTTGCTCAACAACGGTGCGAGCTCGTTCTTTCAGCTCTGTATCGGTTTCATTGTCGATGTATTCGCACAGGGCAATTACTGGTAATCCAGCTTCAGCGGCGTGGAAGTATGGGCGAGAGCCATTAGCATTAGCTGACCAAAAGTGCTCAAATGAATCATCAGATTGCTGACGTGCGATCAAGCGGCTCGCCCAAGTTCTTGCTTCTGAAAGGTATTGTTCGTCTTGTGTTACTCGGTAAAGCTCATTGGCTGCGAGTAGGGCGCAATACTCATCGATGATGTTCTCTTCACCGTCATTTAGGTATTGCAGGTTGTACTCTTTTAGATGCCAGTAACCTTTCGCGGCTGTATCAAGGTAGGTTTGGCTAGAGTAACTGCCAGAGGTTTCAAGCTCAGAAGCTGCGGCCAATGCTGCAATAGCAACACCGGCACCTTGTCTATAGCCCGCTTGTAAGTCTGTTGATTTATGACCTTCTTGAGTGGCATAAGCGCAGATGTCGCGCTGATTGATATCTTTGCTCCACTTATCGAATACCGTCATATAGAAGTATCCAGCTGCGTCTTGCATGCGCACTAAGAAGTCCGCACCGAATAGCGCTTCTTCCGTCAAACGGGTCATGGAGAATTTCGGGAAGTTTGGATTATTCCAGGTTAAGCGCACGCTTTTGAGCATGTTCCAAACAACCATCGGGATCTGTTGAGGATTGAGGTAGTTACCATAAGATAGGTGGCTAAAGTACTTACTTACATCACCCGATGCGTCGTACCAACCTCCATGAACATCGACGTATCTGTCGGTACCTAGAATCTGTGCTTGTCGATCTTTTTTGTCGAAAGTACCGCCACAACGTTGTGACTTAAAGTAATGAAGCACATCAGAAAACGTTTGGTTCATTAATAGGTTGCTACCAATCTCAAATACTTCAGAGCGTAGGTTGTCAAAACGTAGATAGTAGCGACCAGCTTCTGTGAATGAACTGAAATCAATAGTGAAGAATTGCCCTTGATGCCAATTTGCTACGCGGCCTTGCTTTACAACATCGAAGTTACCCACGGTAATATGGTTGTCGGCACACACCAAAAGTGCAGTCGTACTTGATATGCGAGCTTTCTTTGTTTGCAGGATAGCTTGCTTTGGAGCCGTGGATTCGTAGCCAATATGGTTGGTCAATAACAGCATCAATATTCTCCAAAAGTCCTAGTTTCTTATGGCTAGGTACCTGAAATTTTTTAGGATAAATAGTTAGGGTCCGCAGACCCTAACGGGCATTTATTGCTTAGCTTTCGTGTAGGTAACAACGTACAAAGTGGTTATCTGCGAGTTGAGTGACACCCGGTAATTGCTCTTTACACTTATCCATTGCGTGAGTACAACGGCCTGCAAATGGGCAACCCGCTGATACTGGTGTCCAAAGAGGGATCTCGCCTTTGTTACCTGCTAATTGATCGTGGATAGATTTCTTAGGGTCTGGAACCGCAGAAACAAGCAGTTGGGTGTAAGGGTGTTGAGGGTTCGCAATCACGTCATCGGTATCGCCCCATTCCACCATGTGTCCAACGTACATTACGGAAATATCTTCAGCGATGTAGCGAGCCGTTGCGATATCGTGAGTGATGTAAAGCAGAGACATTTGCTTCTCAAACTTCATCTCTTCCATCAGGTTCAAAACACCAGCACGAATCGATACATCAAGCATCGATGTTGGTTCATCGGCTAATACAACCTCTGCACCTACCGCGATGTTACGGGCTAGGTTGACACGTTGACGTTGACCACCTGAAAGTTGGTGAGGGTATTTTTCTGCTGTTGCTTGCGGCGGTACTAAGCCCACTTGCTCTAGAAGATCGTACACACGTTCCTGTAACTCTTTCTTGTTGCCTGGAGATACTTTTTTGTGGATCAACAATGGGCGAGCAATGTGGTGGAAGATGTTATGTGTCGGGTTCAGGGAACCAAACGGGTCTTGCCATACCATCTGCACGCCTTCACGGTAATGCATAAGATCTTTTCTGCTTGAGATCTCTTGGATATCACGACCTTTGTATTCGATCGTGCCGCCCGAAGGCGCGTACATTTTTGCGATCATTTTTGCTGTTGTTGATTTGCCTGAACCAGACTCACCAACCACAGCTAGACCGCGGCTTTTGTACATCTTGAATGACACGTCGTTAATCGCACGCATCATTGGGGTTTGAATTGTGGTACTGCTTATTGGGAAGTCTTTTACGACATTCTTGCCTTCTACCAATAATTGACCGAAATCTTTGCTCATAATTGTCTCCAGAATCCTTATTCGCTTTGCTTGCATTTCGGCGGGCGAGCCGCCTTATTCGTTATTCACGCTGAATCAGCGTGCAAGCTATAGCTTCCTTTGTACTATTGGGTCACCGTACAGGTGGCAGTTAGACAAATGTCCCGGTTCGATTGAACGCAGCTTGGTTGGCACCTTGGTACATGTTTCATGCACACGGTCACAACGAGCTTGGAAACGACACCCTTCAGGAATCTCTAACAGGTTCAAAGGGTTGCCCGGAATACCCGTTAGTTTTGTCTTTGGCCCTGTCAGTGGTGGGAAAGAACTCCCCAGCCCTTTTGTGTAAGGGTGGTAAGGGTTTTCTAGAATATCTTGAGAGTTTGCGACCTCGATAAGCTCACCTGAATACATGATGCCGATACGGTCAGAGAACTCGACCATCAATGACAAGTCATGGGTGATGAACAGGATTGAGAAACCAAACTCTTCTTTCAGTGCATAGATCTTTTGTAGAATTTCACGTTGAACAACCACATCAAGCGCGGTCGTTGGCTCATCCATAATGATCAACTTTGGGTTCAATGCTAAAGCGATAGCAATAACCAAGCGTTGGCGCATGCCGCCAGAGAATTGGTGAGGGTAGTCACTCAATCGGCTTGGGTGAATATCTACGATTTCAAGTAGACCTTCAGCGCGTTGCTTAGCTTGCTCACGAGTCATGTTGGTGTGACGCATGATTACGTCACAGAACTGCTCTTCCATTGGAAGTACAGGGTTGAGTGCGTTCATCGCACTCTGGAATACCATCGACATCTCGCTCCAGCGGAACGACTGCATACGTTCGTCACTGTATTCAAGGATGTTCTCACCATTGAAGATGACTTCACCACCACTGATGTAAGCGGGCGGCTTATGCAGACGCATAAGAGAGAAAGCGACCGTTGATTTACCACAGCCAGATTCACCAGCTAGGCCAAATACTTCACCTGGAGCGATGTCGAAACTTACGTTATTACACGCGCGAACATCTCCAGACTCTGTGATGTAATCCACGCATAAGTTGCGGATAGAAATTAGTGGTTCAGACATGATTATTTATCTCCGCTCCAAAGTGCATTTTGTGGTGGTAGTTCTGGTTCACGTTCTTCTTTGTCTTGAGCTGCTAGTTTCTTCCAACGCTTCATGCCTTTGTGAGAACGCAGTTGCGGGTTAGCAATTTCATCGACAGCGAAGTTAAGTAGAGCAAGACCAGTTACAAGTAGTGTCAATGCGATACAAGGAGCCAACAGTTCCCACCAAGCGCCAATCAGCATTGATGAAGAGGTTTGAACGTTGTACAGCATGATGCCCCAGCTGATTGTGTTCGGGTCACCAAGACCTAGGAACGAAATCGTAGCTTCCATCATGATTGCGTACATCACCGAACCGATGAAGCTCGCACCAACGATAGAGATAAGGTTTGGCAGAATCTCTACGAAGATGATACGGAATGAAGATTCACCCAAAACTTCAGCGGCTTTTACAAACTCTTTTTCACGCAGTGCCAAGGTTTGGGAACGAACAACACGCGCGCCCCAAGCCCAGGACATAAAGCCGATAACTAAGGTTATGGTGAGTGGCCCTGCCTCACCGATAAAGGCTGCAACGACGAACAGTAATGGGTATTGAGGAATAACCAGCATGATGTTCATTGCGGCTGTCAAAATGTCATCGACACGGCCGCCAAAGTAGCCTGCAGAAACACCGATAACCGTTGCTAGTAAACATACGGTAAGGCCCGCACCAAAACCTACAGCCAGAGATACACGAGCGCCGTATACCACTTGTGACCAAACGTCACGACCCATACGAGTTGTCCCTAGTACGTGGTCTGCCTTCTTAGACATGATAAGTGTGCGGCGGTCGTCTGCTAGGTTTTGAGCAACCCAGCTATCCGGGTTCGTTTGTGCAGATTTAACGACAAAGCCAGGGTATTCGTGTGGATTACCGGTACGCTTGTCTGGTACATGTTTGGTGATCAATGGAGCTGCAATAGCACCAAGAATAAAAATACTTAGGATGATGACACCGGTTAGGGCCATCGGGTTACGCCAAATGAGTTTTAGAATATCTTTCATGATTATTTACCACCCTTACGAAGACGAGGGTCAAGAACAACGTAAAGCATGTCTGCAACTAGGTTAAAGAACAGCATGAATAGCGTCATGATAAGCAGTTGGCCTTGTAATACTTGGTAGTCACGAGCGTTAATTGCGTTGAAAAGTACGCTACCAAGACCTGGGTAGTTAAAGATGATTTCGATAATTAACTGACCACCGATTGCCATACCTAAAGACATTGAAAGGGCTGTCACACTTGGTAGCATCGCGTTACGAGCTGCATAATTGAATACCACTCGGTTTTCGCTAAGGCCTTTGCCTTTCGCCATTGTGATGTAGTCTTCTGCGAGTAGGTTGATCATGTTGTTACGCATGTTGACTAGGAAGCCACCAATTTGAACAACCGAAGCACATACCAAAGGTAAGAAAGCGTGGTAAGCAACGTCTTTGATGAATGCCCAACTTGTCCAGTCAGGTATCGTACCTGCGGTATAGGCGTAGCCAGTTGGGAACCATTTCAAACCAATTGCGAAGGTAAATAGTGCAAGCATGGCAATAACAACTTGAGGAACGGCTTGTAGAATAAGCATTCCTGGAGTCACAAAGGCATCGTATTTGCTGCCACGTTTCCACGCTGCAAAAATACCTAGGATTGAACCAATAGAGAAAGAAAGAATAACTGCGGTGCCAGCTAAGAAAAGCGACCAACCGAATGCGCCACCTAACAGTGTGTTTACTGAAAGTGGGTAGAACTGGATTGATGTACCAAGCTCCCAGCTTAGAATGTTCTTCATGTATGCGCCGTATTGAACCAGTAAGCCGCCATCAACGAAGCCTAATAGTTCTTTCATTGCAGCAATACGCTCAGGAGTAACTTGTACAGAAGCGTTCGCAAACATCATGGTAACTGGGTCACCAGGCATTGCTCTTGGAATAATAAAGTTTAACGTCGCTGCAACTAATAGCGCGACAAAATAAAATGACAAACGTCTTAAAAAATAACCCATAACTCACACCTTACTCACCCAGATTGTTTCCCTGTTTCTGGATTCAGGTCGCTCCTAGCGAAATTTGGAACGAAAAATCCCCTGACGACTAGCGCCATACTTTCAATAGATAGTGTGGGGATTTTTATAAGCGGCGTAAGAAGTTACGCCGCAAAGATTGAACGATTACTTATTTAACTGGTTTTAGGTCCAGTACATGAAGTAGACGCTCTGGAATACCAGCCCAAATGTTTGGACGGCCTTTTGGATTTTCTTCGTTCCACCAACCAGTAAAGCGAGTTGTGTTGTATTGGTACATGTAAGCACCTGACATCACAGGGATCGTTACTTGGTCTGCAGCGATGATTTGCTGAATACCGTGTGCGATATCTAGCTGTTCGTTCTTGTCAGCTGTTTTGTAGAAGCTGTTTAGAAGACCATCTAGCTTGTCGTTTTGGTAGAAGTGCATCGCGAAACGAGGCATACCATCACCAGATTGAAGTGATGAGTTGTAAGCACTGTTCCAGTACGTGTATGGATCCGCACCGTGGAAGTAGTTTGTGTAAGCTACGTCGTATGTACCTTCAAGCATTGCTTGGTTGTACACAGAGAAGTCTGGCGTACGAGCTTTCGCTTTAATGCCGATTTCGTTTAGCTGTTCTACCGCTAGTTGAACTGTGTTGTTGAAGTCAGTCCAGCCATTTGGCGATTGGATCATTAGTTCGAAAGACTTACCAGATGGAGTATCAACAAAACCATCTTTGTTTACATCTTTGAAGCCAGCGTCAGCAAGAAGCTTCTTCGCACCTTCAGCGTTGTAAGTATTGAAGCCTTTGTACTTATCGTGAGTTTTTTCATCAGACCAAGCTTCAAATGCGTAGCCAAGACCTGATGCGAAATCGTTCACAGTACCGCCACCGTAGAATGCGATGTCGATGATAGTTTGACGGTCAAGAGCCATAGAGAAAGCACGACGGAATTCAACGTTGCTCAATGCTTCATGCTTCGCAGCATCAGGGTGCTTGAAGTTAACGATGAATGCTTGTGTACCTGCTGGCGGGTACCAGTAGTGGTGTTTAGGGCTAGCTGCAGCGTATGTACGATCGATATCTGGAACGAAAGAAGACGTCCAGTCCATTTCACTGTTTACAACTTTACCTAGGAACTGGTCGTTGTTCGCAATTTGTGGAACACGCAGACAGTCAACATCTAGGTTGTCTGCATCCCAGTAGTTCGGGTTAGCACACTGGATGTATAGCTGAGCTGTAAACGTATCGATTTCTGTAAACGGACCAGAACCTACAGGGTTCTCATTGGTAAACGTTGATGGATCTTTAACGTCTTTCCAGATGTGCTTAGGTACTACTGGTACTTTAGCAATCTCGTAAGGTACGTTCGAGTTAGCTTCTGTTAGGCTGAACTTAACTTGGTAGTCGTTCAGTTTTTCTACAGAAGTTACCCAAGAGTTGATACCAGATTGGTCAAGCTCTGGCTTCTCTTTTACAAGGTTGAAAGAAAAAACAACATCATCAGCAGAGAAAGCTTCTCCGTCAGACCATTTAACACCCTTACGAATGTCGAAAACTACGCTCATCAGGTCATCTGACATTGTGAAGTTTTCAGCTAGACGGAACACTGGAGTGTTACCGTGCATTTCGTTAAATACTACTAGCGGCTCATAAAGGAAGTCGGTTGTAGTATGTAGGTTAGTAGCACCAAGGTACGGGTTAAAGTTACGTACGAAGGTAGTGTACTCTTTCGGGTGAATAGTCAACTCACTGCGTTCTGCAGCTGTTGCTACTGATGCAAAACCTGTTGTAGCAGTTGCAATAATTGCTGTTGCTATTGCTGTTTTTTTTATATTGGCAAGCATAGCTGTTCCTTACTATTTGCTTTCATTTCACTAATGGATTGAATGTTATCTGTCGCTAATTATTTAGTAGATACACACTCTAGTTAAAGGCCTACCTCTTCTTCGTTGCTCCAGATTTGTTGCTTCTTCTGAGAAGTGGTAAGAGTGGCCTGTAGGCCTTTGGCAGGAGTAAGAAAACACCTTATCGATGAATTAATCAAACTCGTTTCCCGTCAAAAACGTTAAAAACACATAACCACACGTCATTAACGTCAAAAATGGCTGGTTTGGTGGTTTTTTGCACGCAATTGTTAAGGTGATGTGACTCGCATTTGATTTTGCAATGATGCCTCATGGTTAGTGGTTACTTACATTTTTAGCTTTTTATTATAAGGCTTTAACGTGTGCTGGTGTAATTGTAGATCTCGGTCACTTGCCAGTTTTACGTTAAATTTCCCTAGAAAATTAAATCTGCCGTTCTGTTGTGACTCGCTTCTCAAACTGCAACAAAGAGTCAGAGGAATGTGAAATTCAGCCAAGAATAAGCTTTCAAATAGCGATTGAACTGATGATTGTTTAAGCTTGAGTAACGTGTCATTTTGCTTGTTTAACACAGTGAAATAAGTGTGTTTGAATAGACATTATTGTGCTTTGTTCGTGAATGATATTCACAAAAAAGCCCACACGAGGTGGGCTCCATTATTAAAGTATCGTGATGTTAGTTCAGGATTAGCTGGTCAGCAATTTCTGTAGTTTATCCCTTAGCATCTCGATATGAGTTCTTTCTGGTGTTTGTTCTTTACAGTGCTCTAGAATGAACTCAATAGAACTCAATACCGTTCGCCAGCGAGGCGTTTTAGGTAAGGTTTCAAAGCGTAGGTATTTATCTAAGGTGCGAGTTTGCAGCGTACTGCGATCTAAATAAACACGCCACAAGCCACTCTTCTCTGCGAAAGCAAACTTTGTTTCACCAGTGACTGACTCCCAATAAATGATCGCATTGGTCATCGCCTCAACTAATACTTCGCGCATTAGCTCTTGTTTGTTTTTACCTTCACCGGTTGCCTTATCAGCAAGGCGAGTAAATTCTCCACCGAGTTCTTTCAGTTGTTGCAGTTTATCTTTATCACCTTCAAAGGCGTAGCTTGAAAGCGCCTCAACCGCCGTTTCAAGGTTATTGATACGGTTTGAGTTAACGCCACCACCGACATTGAAGATATACATGGTATCGAGCCCTGAACCTTCAGGTAGTTTAAGAATATCACTTGGTATGCGCTGACGTGTGTCATCAATATAGATATCGATGTCACCACAGTAGTGTGCTTGCTCCACCTTAAGGTATTTAGGTGCAATGATTTCATCGGCCATTGAGCGCTTAAGTTGCTCTTGCCCGCGCCTAAAGAGCTTGGCAGCAGCTTCGTTGGCAAAGCGAATACGTTGGTCTTCTCGAATACAGATGATGGCTTCTGGTGCTGACTCTAATTGTTCTAGCAAGCGTCCTTGAGTTTCTAGTAAGTTCGCCTCAACCATAGCTCGGTGTTTGAGCTCCAGTTGCAGCTGGTCATTCTCAAGGCGTCTCTGCTCAGCTTTACTTGCGGACAAGTGCGCTGTGATTCGAGCCGCCAGTTCCTGTTTGTTAAACGGCTTGGACAAGTAGTCGTTGGCACCCGCTTCAAAGCCACGAACACGGTCTTCTGCTTGATTAAGAGCTGTGAGCATGATGATTGGTAATTGTGCATGATCGTATTGCTTACGCAGTGCTTCACACACTTGATAGCCGCTCATACCTGGCATCATGATGTCGAGCAGAAGTAATTCTGGTTTCTCTTTCTCAATCAACTCGATGGTTTCTGGGCCGTCACACGCGGTGCGAACTCGATAACCTTCCAATTTTAAGAAGCTGTCTAGCACGCGTAGGTTTACCGGCTCATCATCAGCAATGACTAACAGCGGGCCATTCGGGTCTTCACTGATAGCGCTATTTTCTTGCTGAGTGTTATCAATCAAATCCGGCGCTTGGAAGTGTGAGTAGCTCCCTGATTCATTGTAACTATCCAATTCTTCTTGAGTAGCTAAAGGTAATGTAAAGCTGAAGGTTGTTCCAAGCATAGGTTGGCTACTTACGTACAGTGAGCCACCCATTAGCTCAATCAGCTGGCGGCTAATGGACAACCCAAGCCCTGCACCTTGGCGATAGTTACTTGAGTCTTGTCCTGCTTGAATCAGTGGTTCAAATATGTGTTCTAGGTATTCTGCAGGGATACCTTGGCCGGTATCGACAACTTGTACTCGAATGTTGTCGTCGATAACGCTCGCAGAGATAACAATTTTACCTTCGGATGTGTACTTAATAGCATTGCCGACCAAGTTATACATCACTTGTTCAAGTCGTTGTGGATCAGATGAAACTAAACCTAAGTCACTTGGCACTTGGTTAATAATGCGGATTGGCTTGTTGCCTAGCAGGTGATGAGATAGCTCAAGCACTAAGCTGGTGGCCGCAGACAAATCCACGGCTGATTTCTTAATATCTAAGCTGCCATAACGCATCTTGTGGTAATCGAGTAGGTCATCAACCAAGGTTGCCAATCTCTGACCGCTATTGATGATGATATCCAACTGGTACTTCTGGTTGGCAGGAATAGGGCCGTTCGCACCAGATATTAGTGCCTCAGCAATACCAACCATGCCATGCAGTGGGGTTCTGAGTTCATGCGAAGTCGTCGCCAAGAATTCATCTTTCAGTTTATTGGCAAGCTGCAACTCTTCATTTTGTTTTTGAATTGTTTTGAGGTTGTCCTCTAACTCATCATTTTGACTTTTAATCAGCAGCATTTTTTCACGAATAGAACGCTGCATCCTTTCAAAGCTGACCGCTAGGCGACCTATTTCGTCTTTACGCTCGGTATTGATCATCGTTTCATCAAGATCGCCCGCGGAGACCTTCTCGGCAGCCCAAGTGAGTTTTAACAATGGCGAGGTGATGAAGTTCGATAAGTAGTGCGATGCAACGACCACAAGAATGATCGCCGTTAGCATCACAATCACGAAGATCTTTTCTAATTGATGAATACGAGCAAACGCCTCTTTTTCTGGAAGCTCAACGACGAGAGCCCAAGTTGCGTACTTCAATTCAATAGGGGTGTAAGCAGCGATGATCGCCTGATCGAGAGTGTTATCAAACGTGCCTACTGCTGTTTCGCCTGCCAGAGCTTTGTCGACAACATCTAAGCTCAGGTTAATCGATTCTTGAGAGTGAGCGAGGCTGCGAGGTAAGTGGTCACTACCAACAAGAAGTGTTTGAATATTTGAGCTCTTGTTTAGATCCGCAATAAGCTTGGTAATGCCGTTAATAGGCAGTCGAAACATGGCATAGCTGTGCAGATAGCCTTGTTGAACAATTGGCGCACCTAACCATGCCGTCTGTTTACCGTTCTCGTCTTTAAAGTCTGAAACGATAACTGGCGTATAGTCTTCATTAGATTTACGTTTTTCTCTTACGTCTTTTGCTAGTCGTTGAAAGGTAAGGCCTAGATTTGAATCTTTGTATTTACCTGTGACTAAGTTCGTACCGTAATCATCACGCTTAAACACGGAATAAGCGACGTTACCATTAATGTCGACCAGTAGAATGTCATCGAAATCTGAACGCTTAAGCAATTCTTGATATGAGTTATGGTAGCGCTTGTGAAGCAGTCGATAACGTTCGCTGCCAATGAAACTACTCGATTCAGGTAGGATAGATGTTTTGATTTGATCGCTTGAGCCTTGAATGTAGCGTTGTTGAGCATTGCTGCGCGCTTCATCAATATCTAAGCCGAGTCGTTGAAAGGCATTGATTAAACCGTAGAAACGTCCACCACTGGCATTGGCTAGCTCAGAGCGAACGAAGCCCATCACTTGCGACTCTTGCGCCTGTAGGTAATCGACGATTTGTTGCTGCTTAGTATCACGGACGGAAACAAGGTGCGAAGTACTTTGTTCCTGAAGATCCTGACTGTGCGATTGGAGGAAAAAGACCGCGATAAGTGTCACTGGGGTAATACTGAGGACGAGAAACGCCAACATTAAGGTATTTTGAAGGCGCTTAAACTTCTGCTTTCGATAGAATCTAAACATAAATTGGGTACTACTTTCCTTTGATGTACTGCTAAAAGGGGCGAAAACAAGTACAGAGAATAGAATTAATGGGTTCCAATTTAACGAAATTAACGAGTTTTTTTACTTTGACAAGTAAGTGGTATTTAAAGCGTGTGCAAAAGCTCATTTTTATAGGGTTTTGATAGAAATATGAACAGACAGCGCAGAATATGACCCTGCGCTGTGTTAGATAGGCTACTTGTTTGCGTGGTATATCGCGAATTTAGTGGTCTTATTTAGAGTCGCGCATTTTCCAAACGCTTGTTCAATAATAGGTATGTATTTTAAGAAGCTGTTTGCAACAATAATTATCTCACCAGAGCGCTTCAAGTGCTTTGGTGCTTGCGCTAGCAGAGTTTCCGTTGCGCTGTAGCTTGTGTC
Organism: Vibrio sp. 14N.309.X.WAT.E.F5; assembly: GCF_030397615.1. Lineage (NCBI taxonomy): Bacteria > Pseudomonadati > Pseudomonadota > Gammaproteobacteria > Vibrionales > Vibrionaceae > Vibrio > Vibrio sp. 14N.309.X.WAT.E.F5. The sequence goes on from NZ_JAPNXR010000014.1 coordinate 64,019, forward strand.
TAATCCTGAGTGGAAAGGCGGGTTACTGATGATGAACTGATAGTCTTTAGACGTATCAGAGTAAACATCAGAAGCGAAAACTTTGCCCGTTAGACCATTGGCTTCGAGGGTTGCTTGGCTTGATGCGACTGCGAACGCGCTGATATCACACATTTCTAGCTCGATATCAGGGTTACGAGATGCCATAACTGCACCTAACACGCCTGCACCACAACCAAAATCCAGTACTTTGCCTTTTAGTTTTGGCAGAGTATCTAGCAGAAGTTGACTACCGACATCGAATGCACCGTGGCTAAATACGCCAGGAAGGCTTTTAACGGTAAGTGATTGCTCGTCAATACTAACAGTGTAGGTTTTAAACCAATCTTGTAGGTTGAACGCTTGCGGTTGTTCGAAGCACTGACCCCAGTAGAAAGAACAACGGCGCGCTGAATCGTATTTTACGACCTTGCCATAAGGGGCAAACATCTTCTCAATGCTTTTCACGCCTGAGCGGTTTTCACCAACGACAACGATTTCAGTATCTTTACCTAATTTCGCAAACAGCATCGCGAGTAAGAACTCAGCTTCCGCTTTTGCTTTTGGCCAATACAGCATCACCAAGTCAGCTTTGGTTTCTTCGGTGAACTCAGCACCGTAAAAACGTTGAATAGAGCTGCAGTTATCCAATTGGCGGTAATAGCTGTAATTAGACGTATACACAGTGACAGATTCACAATGTTTGGCTAACTCAACAGGGAATAAGTCTTCTGCCTCACCAGCAACTAAAACATGTTTGCCTTCAAAGTAGGCGAGTTGACGCTGAGCAATCTGGCTTGGGGCAATGTAGGCGGACATAGGACACTCTATTGAATCGTTAGCAAAAAATGAGGGCGGATTTTCGCATAATCCGCCCAAAGCTTGAAGTGTTTAATACTCGTTCGCCAACCAAGTTGACGTTGAGTAGGTTAACTCTTGTCTTGCTGGTTCAAAAAGTCTTTAAACTCTTCATCGTAAATATTGAAAAGGACGATCGTAATAGCAAAGATCAGTGGGCCGTAGATCAGGCCGATTAAGCCAAACAATTGAATACCACCCAATAATGAGAAGAAGATCATAAGGGTGTTCATGCCAGCGCTGCCCTGCATTAATAGCGGGCGCAGTAGGTTATCAATCGAGCCCACAATCGCAATGCAGTATACCGTTAGGAAAATAGCCCAAGTGGTATCGCCTGTTAGGAATAAGTACGTGGCTGCTGGAATCCAGATAAGCGCAGTACCAACCACGGGAATGAAGGATGCGAAGCCCATCATCGTACCCCAGAATAGACCAGGGAAGCCCGCAATCCACATACCTAAACCGCCTGCAAAACCTTGCGCTATTGCGGTTAAAAATGAACCCATCACGGCTGATTTAGACACTTGCTCAATCTCGGTTAGCAGTTTGTCTTCTTGGCTGCGAGATAAAGGCAAAATATGACGAACAACGCTGATGATTTTGTCGTGATCTCTCAATAAGAAGAACAAGACAAACAGCATTAAGAAAAAGTCCATTAAGAAGTTAGTCGCATCACCGAGGATCTTCGCACTAATACCCACAAGTTTTGAACCAAAGCTGGTGGCAAATTCTGCGACTTTTTGGGCTATTGCTTTTGGTTCGATATTGTCAAAAGGTAGATAATTGTTCACGAACGATAAAGCTTTCACGACTAAAGGATGCTCAAACAAGGTTTGAATGCCGCCGTGTGTTACCCATTGATATGTATTTTGCGAGAATAACGAGCCTTGCTGCACGATGGCTGCAAATACCGCCAATAAAGGGATGACGATAATGAAAGTGAGGATGACACAAGAAAGTAGAGAGACTACGTTCTCTTTATTCGGTATCTTCTTTTCAAGCCATTCGTGAATTGGAAACATCAGCAACGAGATGATGAATGCCATTACTATGGAATTTACATAAGGCTCGATAAGTAAGAAACAAGCATAAGCCGCCGCGAGTAGGGCAATGATGATTACCCAGTGGCTTGTATTGATTTTGAGTTTTTCTGACACAGTAATGGTCTCTATATTAGCGTTCTGAGTTTATAATGGCTGCAAAACAGAGAGTTAGCAATGAGGAGTTTGCATTATGGGATGTTGTGGTAAAGATAAGAAATGCCAAGATGAAGAACAGCAAACAAAAAAAGAGATCCCTTGGTTTCGAATGTTCCTAGGCACCATTATGTTGCTGGTTTTTCTTTTTTGGGAACGTTAACGACTTTTTAGTATAGGGCTAGCTTGTGTCGTTGAGGTATTTACCTTAAATGCACTGAACCAAAGACTAAAAAGGGCCGCAGTAATGCAGCCCTAAATTCAAACGCTTAGCTAAAGTGTTAGCTGTTTGATTCGTTGCTTTCAGCAGCAATAATAGCGAAACAGCGATCGGCTGCTTCTAATGTTGCATCAATCTCTTTTGAACCGTGAGCAAGAGAGGTAAAGCTTGCTTCGAATGCTGATGGTGCAAGGTAAACACCGTGTTTTAGCATTAGGTGGAAGAAGCGCTTGAAGCGTTCTACATCACACTTGGTTACATCTTCGTAGCACGTTACTGTTTCTTGATCAGTAAAGAAGAAACCGAACATACCACCAACTTGGTGCACTAGCATTGGGATGCCGTGTTTGTCCGCTAGGTGTTTGAAACCGCTTGCTAGTTGTTTAGTTTTCGCAGCAAGACGCTTCTCGTTGCCTTCTTCTCTTAATAGCTTCAGACATGCGTAGCCAGCTGCCATTGCTACAGGGTTACCAGAAAGCGTACCTGCTTGGTAAACCGGACCGGTTGGTGCGATGTATTGCATCACATCTCTACGACCACCAAAAGCACCCACTGGCATACCGCCACCGATCACTTTACCAAGACACGTTAGGTCTGGCTTGATGTTGTAGTAAGCTTGAGCACAACCTTCAGCAACGCGGAAACCTGTCATTACTTCATCAAAGATCAGCAACGCGCCTTCTTGGTCACAGATTTCACGAAGACCTTCATGGAAGCCTTCTACTGGCGGGATGCAGTTCATGTTGCCTGCTACTGGCTCAACGATGATACATGCGATTTCGCCTTTATTTGCCGCGAAGATTTCACGTACAGAATCTAGGTTATTGAACGTTGCCGTTAGTGTCAGCTTCGCAAAATCAGCAGGAACACCTGGAGAGCTTGGTTGACCTAAAGTCAGTGCGCCAGAGCCTGCTTTTACAAGTAGGCTGTCTGCGTGACCGTGGTAACAGCCTTCAAACTTAAGGATTTTGTCACGACCAGTGAAGCCACGAGCTAGACGAATCGCACTCATTGTTGCTTCTGTACCTGAGCTAACCATACGCAGCTGTTCCATTGATGGAACCATTTCAGATACTAGCTCAGCCATTTTGATTTCAGTTTCAGTTGGAGCACCGAAACTCAGACCACGTTGCGCTGCATCAATAACAGCTTCACGGATAACCGCGTGGTTGTGACCTAGGATCATTGGACCCCAAGAGCCAACGTAATCGATATATGCTTTACCATCAGCATCAAAAAGAAGTGGGCCGTCAGCTCGCTCAACGAAGATTGGAGAACCACCTACACCGTTAAAAGCGCGCACTGGAGAGTTAACGCCACCTGGAATAGTTTGCTGTGCCTTTTGATACAGTTCTGCTGATTTGGTCATTGATATATCCTCTTTTGACTGTCGGACCAATTGGCTCGCATTGTACCTATCCCGAATCCAACTAGGAATGCTTTCGCCGATATAATCCCCCGAATCTGGTTGTTTTGTGTGGTTACACGTTTTAATTGTCAGATTCTGGCGAGTTTACAACAGTAAAAGGACCGATCCTGTGGTGAATACTTGAACGTTTCAGTCAGGTATTAGATAATCACCGGAATATAAGAAAATACTCAACAACTATGGTCTCGAATTAGATTTGTATCATGTTGTTTTTGACACAGGTAAGAGAGGTTGTCGTGAGCGAAGTAAACATCCCATTGTCTTTTTCTGATGCAGCAGCTACCCGCGTACAAACGCTAATTGCTGAAGAAGAAAATCCAGAACTAAAACTACGTGTATACATTACAGGTGGTGGTTGTAGTGGTTTCCAATACGGCTTCACATTTGATGAAAAAGTAAATGATGGCGACACTACCATTGTAAACAGCGGTGTAACGCTGGTTGTTGACCCAATGAGCCTACAGTACTTAATGGGCGGCATGGTTGATTACACTGAAGGCCTAGAAGGCGCACGCTTCTTTGTTAATAACCCGAACGCTACAACAACATGTGGCTGTGGTGCTTCATTCAGCGTATAGCATGAACTGAAAAAGCTAAAGCTACATTAGAAATACTGTAAACGCCGAACCTATGTTCGGCGTTTTTGTGTTTATAGACACCTCAAAAAACCGGAGTAAGCTAAGCCTCACGATCGACCGCTTGGCTTTTTCTCCGAAATCGGTACGTACCTCGATATTTAACCTATTATTTTTCAACGCATTCCCTTTATTTTTAGTACACGGCATATTTTTTAAACTGTCGATAGTGTCCAACTTCGTTTAGTTTTGGTCTGTTAAGGTTATCTCTGTGCATATGGAAGTTGCACATAACAGTGCTAAGCCAATTAGCGCGCCTCAAATTACATCGGATAAAAGGATTTGTTATGCCCACTCTATTTCCTAACTCACCACTTTTTCAGAAACTTAAGCAGCCGTGGCTGGTTTCGCTGATTTTAGTGATGTTGTTGTCTATCTGGCTTGGCTTAGGAGTGGGACAAGCGGAAGAGTCGCCTGAGAAAAAAGCGACAGAGATTCCATTGGCTAAGGTTTCCTTTCAAACATTCAGCTCATCACCCACCTTCAAAACAATTGACCTCTATGGACGAACGGCGCCCGACAGGCATGCCCGATTGGGAGCGGAAGTCGCGGGTAAGGTCGTCCGACTGAATGTTGTTAAGGGCGATGCTGTTAAAGCAGGACAAGCCATTGCTCAGATTGATAAAGGCGACTTAGAGATTCAGCTGGAGCGAGCATCTGCGTTATATCGTTTGAAGCAAAAAGAATTTAAAGCAGCGCAGTCTTTGAAGAAAAGAGGTTTGCAAGGCGAGATAGCCTATACCACCGCAGAGGCTTCACTAACGGAAGCAAAGGCCATGAAGCGAAATGCGGAATTGGCTCTAAAGAATACAGTGATTACCTCACCTTTCTCTGGTGTGGTTCAAGATTTGATGGTGGAACTGGGAGATTTCGTTGGTGTTGGCGATCCTGTTGCTGGTGTGATTGACCTCGATCCTTTGGTTATTGAGGCTGATGTCAGTGAGCGTCATATCCAGCATTTGTTAGTCAATCAATCCGCTTTGGTTCGCCTGTTAGGGAGAGAAGAAGCGGAAGGTCGGCTGCGTTACGTCTCTCGAATCTCTTCTGCCTCAACCAATACCTTCCCAATTGAGATTGAAATCGATAACTCAGATGGCCTGTTACCTGCTGGTGTCAGTGCCGAAGTAACCCTAAATCTAGAAACGAGAGACGCCATCAAGGTGACACCTGCCATGTTGGCACTAGATGAGGTGGGTAATCTTGGAGTCAAAACTTTGGTTTCAATTGATGACTCACCAATCGTGAAATTTGTCGGTATTCAACTGGTGAAAGCTGAGCAAGATGGAGTGTGGCTGACGGGGTTAGGTCAGCGTGTCGATATCATCACGGTGGGGCAAGGTTTTGTTCGTGATGGTGACTCGGTGATTGCTGTTGAGCAAGGCGCTGAACTCTCTAACGTAACTGCAGAGTAGGAGATAACCGATGTATTCAATTATTGATGCAGCCTTGTCTCGTGCTCGAACAATGCTCTCTCTGTTGGCGCTTATTCTAGTTGCAGGTGTGATTACCTATATCACGATACCCAAGGAATCGAGCCCAGATATCACCATTCCAATTATCTACGTTTCTGTAGGACACCAAGGGATCTCGCCAACCGATGCGGAACGTTTATTGGTACGACCTATCGAGCAAGAGCTTAGGTCAATTGAAGGTGTAAAAGAGATGACGGCAACTGCAGCAGAAGGTCATGCCTCTGTTGTGTTGGAGTTTAACGTTGGCGTTGATCTTACCAAAGCGATGGCGGATGTGCGTGACGCCGTTGATTTGGCCAAGCCAAAACTGCCTGAAGACAGTGATGAGCCGACCGTGAATGAAGTCACACTCGCTTCAGAGCAACCAGTACTTTCTGTTGTGCTATTCGGTACCGTTCCTGAGCGCACCATAGTGCAAATTGCTCGAGAACTTGGGGATAAGCTTGAAAGCTATCGCCAAATTCTAGAGGTCGATATTGCAGGCGATCGCGATGACATCGTTGAAATCATCGTTGATCCGTTATTGATGGAAAGCTACAGCCTAGATCAAGCGGATATCTATAACCTGATCGCCTTGAATAACCGAGTGGTAGCCGCAGGCTTTGTTGATACGGGTTATGGGCGTTTTTCTGTCAAAGTTCCTTCGGTGTTTAACTCTCTAAAAGATGTGCTTGAGCTGCCTATTAAAGTGGATGGTAAGCAGGTCGTGACCTTTGGTGATGTGGCCACGGTTCGTCGAGCGTTTCGAGATCCAGAGAGTTTTGCTCGTTTAGATGGTAAATCTGCGGTTGTCTTGGATATCAAAAAGCGTGCAGGTGAGAATATCATTGAAACCGTTGAGCTAGTCAAAGCCGTCATGGCTGGCGCTCAGCAGCAAGAGGAATGGCCAAATAACCTGTTGGTTAAATACACTTGGGATGAATCTAAAGATGTGAAGATCATGCTCAATGATCTTCAAAACAATATCTTGTCCGCCATTATTTTAGTGGTGATCGTGATCATCGCTATTCTTGGTGTGCGAACCGCATTATTGGTCGGAATTTCAATTCCAGGCTCATTCCTCACGGGGTTACTAGTTCTATCGGTATTTGGTTTAACCGTAAACATCGTAGTGCTGTTCTCGTTGATTATGGCGGTTGGGATGTTGGTTGATGGGGCGATTGTGGTCACCGAGTTTGCTGACCGGAGAATGCAAGAGGGTGAAGGAAGAAAAGCAGCTTACCAAGATGCCGCTAAGCGCATGGCATGGCCGATAACGGCATCTACTGCAACAACGTTGGCGGCATTTGCTCCGTTACTGTTTTGGCCAGATGTGACAGGCGAATTCATGAAGTTCCTGCCATTAACGTTGATTGCAACCTTAACCGCTTCATTGATTATGGCGTTGTTGTTTGTGCCTGTACTAGGTGGTTTGATTGGTAAACCTCAATACGTATCGCCCAAGAGCCAAGCGCGAATGGTGGCACTGCACAACGGTGATTTCTCACAGGCGACTGGCTTAACCAAGGCTTACTACCACACGCTTTCGCTTGCGATTAAACACCCATTTAAGATTCTCTTCAGTGCGATATTACTCGCGGTTGCAGTTGGTTTTACTTATTCAAAAGCGGGTCTAGGTGCTGAGTTCTTCCCAGAAGTTGATCCGCCATTCTTTAACGTCAAAGTTCGTTCTCATGGTGATCTTTCTATCCAAGAGAAAGATGTCATCATGCGCGATATTGAACAGATGATGCTAAATCATGATGAGTTCGATACTGTTTACACGCGAACGGGTGGGGACGACCAGATTGGTTTGATATCGTTCACCCCTGTGGATTGGCAATATCGTCGCAGTGTTAAAGCGATCATTGATGAGTTAAAGGTACAAACTGATCAATACGCTGGGGTCGAGATTGAATATAAGTTTCCAGATGCAGGGCCTCCGGTTGAAAATGACTTAGTGATTGAGCTATCTGCCAAAACGCCTGAGCAGCTCAATCAGGCGGCTAAGATCGTAAGAGGTTGGGCGGATGGTAATCAAGCACTGACTAATATCAGTGATACTGCAAGCAAAGACGGTATCGATTGGAAGGTGGATATTCGCCGAGACGATGCCGCGCGTTTTGCGGCTGATGCGACCTTGGTCGGCAATACCGTTCAATTTGTAACTAACGGACTAAAGATTGGTGACTACCTGCCAGATGACTCATCAGAAGAAGTCGACATCTTGGTACGCTACCCAAGCGATAAAAGAGATATCGGGCGCTTTGACCAGTTAAGAGTTAAAACACCAGCAGGCTTGGTGCCGATCACCAACTTTGCTCAGATTGTTCCTGACCATAAGCAAGATACCATTAAACGCCTCGATGGTAAGCGTGTGGTGAACATCATGGCGGATATGGAAGAGGGTTATAATCTTGCACTCGAGCTGCCAAAGATTGAGCAAGCGTTGAGTGAATTGGGGCTATCGAGTAGCGTTGAGTTTCGTATCCGTGGTCAGAATGAAGAACAAGAAAACTCTTCAGCCTTCTTACAAAGTGCATTTATGGTTGCTCTTGCGGTAATGGCGTTGATTCTGATTACTCAGTTCAATAGCTTCTATCAAGCGTTCTTGATTCTTAGTGCGGTGTTGTTTTCAACGGTTGGTGTGTTTGTCGGTTTACTTATCTTCCAACGTCCGTTTGGCATCGTGATGTCCGGTATCGGGGTGATAGCACTGGCTGGTATCGTCGTGAACAACAATATCGTGCTGATCGATACTTATAATCAGTTGATTAAACGAGGCTTGGATAAGCGAGATGCGATTCTAAGAACTGGTGTGCAACGTTTAAGACCAGTAATGCTGACTACTGTCACCACCATTTTAGGCTTGATGCCGATGGTGTTAGAGATGAACATCGATCTGATTAACCAGAAAATAGAGTTTGGTGCCCCGAGTACCCAATGGTGGTCGCAACTTGCTACAGCAATTGCGGGAGGGTTGGCATTTGCTACGGTACTAACCTTGGTGATGACGCCTTGTTTGCTGATGCTAGGGCGAGATAAGAAACCCGATATGATCCAAAGCAACGACGATGAACAATAAATACTAGTTCGACGGAAATAAAAAGAGCGCCTTGATGGGCGCTCTTTTTGTTGGCTGTTAGGGTTCTAGCCTAATTGGTTGCTAGCAATCTAATTAGTTGCTAACAACTGGCCGTATCGCTCAAGGTTATTCAATCGAATCTCAGAGTTAGCGATGAAGGTTGCTTTTGCTTTACCGGTTAACGACTTCGATTGCGGCAATTTCACGGTACGCGCATTCTTATGTACGCCATTAACCAAGAATTCATAATGCAAGTGCGGGCCAGTCACACGACCAGTACCACCCAAAGTACCAATGGTTTGGCCTTGTTTTACGCGCTGACCTGTTTTCACCATGCGTCGCTTCATATGCAGGTATTTGGTGATATAGGTGTTGCTATGGCGAATGAACACGTAATTACCATTGAATTGGTTGTAACCTGACTTCTGAACGATACCGTCACCTGCCGCCCAGATAGGTGTGCCAACAGGGGCAGCGTAGTCGGTGCCGCGGTGAGCTCTAACCTTGCCTGTCACTGGGTGTTTTCGGCGTGGGTTAAAGTTCGATGTCACACGACGGAAATCAATAGGAGAACGTAAGAAAGCTTTTTTCATCGCTCGGCCATTCTCATCGAAGTAATTACCGCTTCTATCATCCAATACCGCAGTAAACGAATCACCTTGGTTTTTAAACACAGCCGCCATGATCTTACCGCGGCCAATAACTTCGCCTTCAACCACTTTCTCTTGGTACAAGATTTTGAAGCTGTCGTTCTTACGAATATCCAGCGCAAAGTCGATATCCCAGCCGAAGATGCCAGCTAGTTCCATAATTTGGTTTGCGGTTAGGCCAGCGCTAACGCCTGCATTCCAGAAGTTTGAGGTGATGTTGGCTTCAGCGTAATTGTATTGGTAGGCAACTTCTTTTTTGTCGATGCTAGAGGTAAAAGAATCACCAGATTTAGTGATTTTGAAGCTTTCAAACGCACTAAGTTGTCGTTTTAGCTGAATAAGATCGTTGTTTTCATCAAAACCGAATTGTAATACATCGCCAGGTCTTAGATTAGACAGCTGCTTCTTAATATCGTTATTGGTATTGAGTAGCGTGATCAGCAAGCGGTATGAGAGGCCAATACGTTCGAATAAAACAGAGGTGCTTTCGCCAGAACGAACGGTGTATTTCTCCCAATTAAGCACTGCCGTCGGCGGTGCGTCACTTGAGCTAACAAGTGCAGATGCATTGATAGTCAGTGGGTAATGTTTCCCCACCACTAAAGCGCCCGTATCGTCACGTAAACTGCTGACATCGGGGAGTAAGAAGATCGCGACGAAAATTACGGCACTAAAAAATGCGATAAAAGCCCGGTGCAAAATAGGAAGGCGTGCAAAAATAGACAACATGTTCCGGTTCGTTCTGTAAATATTATGAAAATCGACGACGGAATAGTGTAACTGGTTTCAAAATACATCGCTATTCAAGTAAGATGTCTAATTATTATATTTTTGCCAAATCTGTGGGAGTGAACAAGAATGGCGAGTATTGAAGCTGCACTAGCCGAGATCAAACGTGGCGTAGAAGAACTGATTCCAGAAGACGAACTGATTGCTAAATTAAAAGAAGGTCGTCCTTTACGCATTAAGCTGGGTGCCGATCCAACAGCTCCAGATATCCACCTAGGCCATACGGTTATCTTTAACAAGCTTCGTGCTTTCCAAGAGCTTGGTCATGAAGTGACATTCCTTATTGGTGATTTCACTGCAATGGTTGGTGATCCATCAGGTAAGAACTCAACACGTCCACCGCTAAGCCGTAAAGACGTATTGAAGAATGCTGAGACTTACAAAGAGCAAGTATTCAAGATTCTCGATCCTGCGAAAACGCAAATTCGTTTCAACTCTGAGTGGTTATCTGAGCTTGGTGCTGAAGGCATGATTCGTCTTGCTTCTAACCAAACTGTTGCTCGTATGCTTGAGCGTGATGACTTTAAAAAGCGTTATGCTGGTGGTCAACCGATCGCAATCCACGAATTCATGTACCCACTTCTTCAAGGTCACGACTCTGTTGCACTCGAGAGCGATGTTGAGCTTGGTGGTACTGACCAGAAGTTTAACCTTCTAATGGGTCGTGAACTGCAAAAAGCTGCAGGTCAAAAACCACAAGCGGTACTAATGATGCCACTACTTGTTGGTCTAGACGGCGTTAAGAAGATGTCTAAGTCTGCGCACAACTACATCGGTATCAGCGAAGCACCAAGCGAGATGTTTGGTAAGATCATGTCTATCTCTGACGATCTAATGTGGAGCTACTACGAGCTACTGTCTTTCCGTCCACTTGAAGAAGTTGCGGAACTGAAAGCTGGCGTTGATGCAGGTAAGAACCCGCGTGACGTTAAAGTTCTACTGGCTAAAGAGATCATTGCTCGTTTCCACAGTGAAGCCGATGCTGAAGCAGCTGAGCAAGAGTTCGTTAACCGTTTTGCTAAGAACCAAGTGCCAGATAAAATGCCTGAATTCGAATTCGAAGCAGGTCTACCAATCGCTAACGTTCTAAAAGAAGCAGGTCTTGTAAACTCTACTTCTGATGCGATGCGTATGATCAAGCAAGGCGCGGCTAAGCTTGAAGGCGAGAAGATTGAAGACAGCAGATTCGTACCTGAAGCAGGTACTGCAGTTTACCAAGTAGGTAAACGTAAGTTTGCTCGTATTACTATTAAGTAATAACGCATATCAATAATTGAACAAAAGGCATCCACGGATGCCTTTTTTATTGACAGAAAGCTGACGAAGTTTTTGAACGTGCATTGCTACACTATGCGCGCTGTCATATTGACAGTAATTCTGGAGATTTTTATGAACAATACCGACCATCCTCCTAGTTTGAATGGAGAAGAATAACCTGTCTCGGTATTGATCTATTGTCCTGCCGTTCAGGTAGGGTATCTTTGTTTTTCCCCCTCATTCTTTTCCACACACTAGATTCTAACAAGTAGACACATTAGCGCTTTAAGCTATTGGTATACTAGCTTTAAGCTTTTAGTGCGCCTAGCTATACGCTCTTGATATACGAGTTATATGTTCTTGGTGTACTCGCTATAGGCTATTTGTTTTGATGGTCGTTACCTTTGCCAATCGGGAGATTCGCCATGACGGTAATGAACAACACTTTTTTATCTATTGAAGCTCTGTACTCAGAGAAAGACATCCAAGCTGTATCTAATGCCTTTCAACAGTACGGACGTGAGCAACAAATTAACCTTTTGAACCGTATGCCACTTGAAGATGCGGTGTTAGTACTTGGGCAATGTTCTCTTAGTACGATTCAGACTTTACTTAGTGAGCTAGAAGAGCAGGGCTTTGAGAAGCGCTCTCGACATCTAGCTCACCAACTAGGGCTGATCTACTCAGAGGTTGAACCGCAACAAGGTTACCTTTCGACTGGAGTGCTAAGCCATGTAAGGCAACGTATCGGTTGGATTATTGCCTTGGCGTTGCTTGGTATTGTCTCTGGGCTTATCATTGCTCAGTATGAAGACATTCTTAGCCAACTAGTACTTCTTGCGATTTATATGCCGGTAATCGCCGCTGCGGGTGGCAACACAGGAACACAAGCTGCGACTTTGGTCATCAGGGCCTTAGCCACGGGCGAGTTGAAGAAGCGCCAATGGGCCAACGTTTTATGGAAAGAACTTAGAGTTGCTATCTGTTTAGCTCTAGCGATCGCCTTAGTGATGATTGGCCGAATCTTACTGTTCAGTGACAATCAATCAACGGGTGGTTACGACATTAATATGATTGCTTACGCGATTGCTGTCGCTCTGTTTATTCAAGTGACAATATCAACTGTGCTAGGTGCTGGATTACCAATTGTTGCTCGGTTATTTAAGTTAGATCCTGCGGTGTTGGTGAGCCCTGTCCTCGCTTCGATAGTGGATATTTCAGGGATGTGGATTTATTTCACGGTAGTGAACTCATTCCTAGGAATCGCTTAAAAGCTTATAACAAATAACTAAAATACACCTGATAAACAAAAATGGCGCTGAAGATTTAAGATCTTCAGCGCCATTTTTATTGCTTAAGTAGAAGCTTACACAGAGCTGAACGTTACTTAGGTTTGCCTTGTGTTTGACTGAACTCGACTACATCTTTATAGAAAGCACGTTCAAACTGGGTAATTGGTGCTTCGACTGGTTTGTCTGCATCTGGCTTGTCAGGGAAATAATCACGTACAAACTGCACAAATAGAGAGTTTGGTCTTCCCGCCTTATCTAAACCAAAACCCGCCATGTTATAGCTACCGTATAGAGAGCCGCTTTTGGCAATGATGTTGCCTTGAATCGGTGTTTTTCGCATGCTTTGACGATACTTAAGCGTTCCATCAGTGCCTGACGTTGGCATCGCATCAATTAGGTTGAGTTGTTGATCGTTTTCCCAGATATAACGAAGCACCTGTGCCATGGTCTGCGATCTCATTCGGTTATTTCTAGATAACCCTGAACCATCGACTAATTGCGCTTTGCTGAGATCGATGTTGGCCTTAGTCAGTAAGATCTGCTTTATCGCTTCAGTGCCGTTATTGAAGCTGCCCGGTTGAACATAAAATGTCGCACCCAGCGTTTTAGTGAGATTATCTGCTATTAGATTGTCTGATTTCTTCAGCATGATATCGAGCAGTTCAGGAAGCTTTTCAGAATGGTGGCTCGCGACTAACGTCGTTTTGTCTGCTTTAGCTTTTTTACCAATAATTACATCACCTTTAACTTGGATTTTTAGCTCCTGAAGCATTGATGTCACGACTTGGTAGGTATAAAGCTCTGGATTTTGAATCGCGAATTTGAGCGGCAGTGGTTTCTTACGCTCAACTAAGCAACCAGAGAGCTTGTAAGCGTTGTCTGGAGTCGTTATGAGCTCTAAGTCGCATTGTGTTGCCTTCTGCCCTGAGCGAGTTACAGTGGCAGCTGTGGTTGTCACGTCTATTGGATAATGAGCTGGGATATATACCCGTGTCGAACCATTATCTTTTGTATAAATAGAGGCTTGTGCGCAGTTGCTGTCTAACGTCATCGCACTAGAAGGCGCGCTGTAACAAACCCCTAGAATGTCCCAAGGCCAACCAACTGCTCGTTGATAGCCTGTATAAGCCGAGTTATCGAGATATAAGTTGCCTTTGATGGATTTAGATTGTGACTTAGCGTATTGAGCTAAAAGGCTTTTTAGATGTTCTCGTTGTAGCGTTGGGTCACCGCTGAATGAGATCACCACATCTTCATTAGAACGGGCAATGCTGGTTGTGTAGTGAAAGTCATCTCCCAACTCCAACTTAGCCGCCAAAGCCGTAACCAGTTTTAAAGTGCTGGCTGGTGGATAAAAGCCATCACTGTTGGTATTCATTTCATTTGAATCGCCACTTAGTGACTGCAGTATTAAGCTTGTACTACTGCCATCGGGCAGTTTATTCAGCGGAGAATATGCAAGTACTGAGCAAGATATAAGGGACGCTGTAAGTAGATAAAGCTTGAACATGTTTGTTCCAATAGGAGAGTCGTTTTAAAACTATTGCCAAGTTATCTCACTATGACTCAAAGGTCACGTATGTGAGCTAAGTTTCAATGCAAAGGTAGAGCTACTTTTGATTATAGGTTTTAAAAATTGTGAGTTAAACAATCAATGCAGAGTACGAATTTTTTAGAGGTGTGTTAGAAACTGAGGAAGTAAAGGTGAAAAAGGTCTAGCGTTAGCTAGACCTTTGATTTCATATAACAAGCAAGGTGCTTGTTAACAGATTAGAAAGAGTATTTTAGACCTAGACGCATAGTATCTTCGCCTTCAATCTTAACACCTTGCGCGTTTGATACGCTATCAAGGTTGTTCAGTGCGTAAGCAACATAAGCATTTAGGTTGTTGTTGAATGCATAGTCACCAGTGATTTCGAAGAAATCACTTTTATCTTGAGATTTACCTAGTAGGTTATCTTCTTCAGTTTTTTGGTATGCACCCATTAGAGTGAAGCCGTTACCAAAGCCATAAGTAGCTGCGAATTCCATACCGCTGAAGTCAGAGTTGTATTTGTCGTCTGCTTCACCAGTAGTGTATGTACCAGCTAGGTATAGAGAGTCTAGTGTGTAGTTAACACCAGCGATGATAGCGTTACCAGTACCTGCGTTTTCACCATTGTCACCTGCTGAGTAACCAAGACCGAAGCCTAGACCCATAGGAAGAGTGTAGATAGCAGATACACCGTAAGCATCAGTGTCTTTATCTTCACCAGCAACCAAACTTGCTTTAACTGTTAGAGCATCAACAAAGTTACCAGTATAAAGGATTGTGTTGTTGATTTGCTCGTTACCAGCGTTGATGAATTCTTTTTGAGCACCGGTAAATGTCGTTACATCAGACATTTGAGAGATTTGTACTGCCGCTGTATCTTGACGACCGAATGATACAGCACCGAAATCACCTTGAAGACCTGCAAACATGTAACGTTGTTTGAAATCTGAGTTAGTGTCGTCTGAGTCTTGCTCGTTACCTGATGAGATAACTGTTTGCTCAGCTTCGTAGAAACCGAAACCACTTAGTGATTCGTTGATTTCTGTAGTACCACCAACGTTAAGACGGAAACGGCTGTTGTTAGCCATTGTGCCTTCAATTTCTTCACCACCGTTACCAATGAAATCACCACGGAATTCCGCGCGACCACCAACGTTTAGTTCTGTGCCATCTTGGCTGTATACGTTTGCTGCATTTGCGCCAGCTGATACTGTTGCCGCTACTGCTAGAGCGATCAGAGTCTTGTTATTCATGTTATTAATTCCTAATTACTGTCCATAAAGGTATTTATCAAGGATTTGAATCCTTTTGTGTATTGCTCGTATTAATCAAGCTTCATAATCATGCTTAGAACAAAAGCGTGAAACTTGCCAGAGCAATTCATGGGGTACTTTTTACCCCTAAAGTTCCATAGTCAGTTAGTAAAATGATCTCAATAAAAATTACGAACACTGTTTTATTACATTTCCTTTTGTTTAAGTGTTTGTTTTTATTTTATTTTTATAAAAGTGTGATCTGTGTTTATTTGCTTTGTTTTTTGTTTTTTTAGGTATTTATTGGGGGGTCTATTGGTTGGGGAAGTAATATTCATTTTTGTGATGTCTGTAATTTTGACCTAGATAAAGCTTTTATAATACAAAGTGGAATAAAGGTGATTTAGCCATCAAGTTTGTTTACACTAAGCCAAATCGTTTTGTTTCTATCACCCAATAACTATGTTGGGTGGATTTATGTTGGCCAAAGAAAGCTTTGGCATAGAGGTAAAAAATGGAAAAGGTTCCAATGACAGTGCGTGGCGCTCAGCAGCTACGTGACGAATTAGATCGCCTACTTAAGCTACGTCCTATTATTTCAGCAGCTATTGGTGAAGCACGTGAACTCGGTGACTTGAAAGAGAACGCTGAATATCACGCCGCTCGTGAAGAGCAGGGTATCTGTGAAGCTCAAATTCGAGATATCGAATACAAGCTATCACTAGCTCAGATCATCGACGTAACTCAAATGGATAACACAGGTAAGGTTATCTTTGGTACTACGGTTACTTTGATTGACGTAGATACTGATGAAGAGTTCCGTTACCAAATCGTTTCTGAAGATGAAGCTGAAATCAAAACGGGTCGCATTTCGGTGAAATCACCGATCGCTCGTGGTCTGATTGGTAAGATGGAAGGTGACGAGGTTATTATCTCTACACCTGGTGGCGATAAAGATTTCGAAATCGACAAAGTAGAATACATCTAATTGAATTTACTTTGGTTCTAATAAGTAAAAAGGTCGCTAATGCGACCTTTTTCGTTTCTCACGCTACACTAAAAGATAAGCACAGTGGCTTTCTGATTGCGGAGCTAGTTTGATGCCAAACTAACTTATTTGCGTGGAATCTCGATTTTACGTGCTTCAGACTGACGGAACAGTACAAGAACTTTACCGATAGTTTGTACTTTCTCAGCTTTAGTTTCACGTACAATTGCATCGATAATTAGTTGCTTAGTCTCACGGTCTTCTGATGCTACTTTAATCTTGATCAGTTCGTGGTGGTCTAGAGCTAATTCGATTTCCGCTAGAACAGCTTCAGTAAGTCCATTTGCGCCCATTAGCACTACAGGTTTTAAACTGTGAGCTAGGCCCTTTAGATGCTGCTTTTGTTTGGTACTTAGGTTCATTACGCGGCCAATTTTCTTTAGTATTAGGGTTGAAAAAACCTATTTTAACGCCATCTAATGCTGAAGACTATAATTTATTCAGCAATTAGTACTTTCCTCCAATTTAGGTATCCAATGAGTAAACAGAAACACTCGGCCAGTTCAGGTCGTTGGTTGAAGGAACACTTCGACGACAAGTACGCAAATGAGGCGAGAAAGAAAGGCTATCGTTCACGTGCTTATTTCAAAATGGAAGAGATTCAAGCGAAAGATAAATTGTTGTCTCCTGCGATGACTGTAGTGGATTTGGGCGCAGCTCCTGGCGGTTGGTCTCAATATGCTGCTAAGATTATTGGTGACAGTGGGCAAATCATTGCGTGTGATTTGTTACCTATGGACCCAATCGCTGGAGTGAGCTTTTTACAAGGTGATTTCCGCGAAGAAGCAGTATTGGAAGCGTTGTTAGATCGTATTCAACCTAATATGGTTGATGTGGTTATGTCTGACATGGCTCCTAACATTGCAGGAAATAACTCAGTAGACCAACCAAGAGCTATGTACTTGGTTGAATTAGCTTTGGATATGTGTCGACAAGTTCTAGCTACCAATGGTAGTTTTGTTGTTAAAGTATTCCAAGGCGAAGGGTTTGACCAATACGTTAAAGATGTCCGTGAGATGTTTAAGACGGTTAAGGTCAGAAAACCCGACTCTTCTCGAGCTCGTTCTCGTGAAGTGTTTATCGTAGCCACTGGTTACAAAGGTTAACGATTCTGTTCGATTTTGAACCGTTAACAATATAGCTACAGGTAACAAACTGTAGTACCCTACCTTTAATTACAATTAGTTATCGAGAGGCTGACACCTTGAGTGACATGGCAAAAAATTTAATTCTGTGGCTAGTTATCGCTGTAGTGCTTATGTCTGTATTCCAGAGCTTCGGCCCTGGTGAAAGTAATGGCAGAGCAGTTGATTACACCACGTTTGTACAGGAAGTTGGCCAAGGCCAGATTCAAGACGCACAGTTCAATAACAGTGAAATCTCTTTCACCCGTCGTGGTGGTGGTGCTAAGTATGTAACTTACATGCCTGTTTATGATCAGAAGCTACTTGATGACTTAATTAACCAAAACGTGAAAGTTCAGGGCACACCACCTGAAGAGCAGAGCCTGCTTGGCACTATCTTCATCTCTTGGTTCCCAATGATCTTACTGATTGGTGTGTGGATTTTCTTCATGCGTCAAATGCAAGGCGGCGGCGGCGGTAAAGGCGCAATGTCGTTTGGTAAGAGCAAAGCTCGAATGATGAGCGAAGAACAAATCAAAACGATGTTTGCTGATGTTGCTGGTTGTGACGAAGCAAAAGAAGACGTTAAAGAACTTGTTGACTACCTTCGCGACCCAAGTCGTTTCCAAAAGCTAGGTGGTAAGATCCCTACAGGTATCCTGTTAGTTGGTCCTCCTGGTACTGGTAAGACATTGCTTGCAAAAGCGATTGCGGGTGAAGCGAAAGTACCGTTCTTTACTATCTCTGGTTCTGACTTCGTAGAAATGTTCGTTGGTGTTGGTGCATCTCGTGTGCGTGACATGTTCGAACAAGCGAAGAAAGCCGCACCATGTATCATCTTTATCGATGAAATCGATGCAGTAGGTCGTCAACGTGGCGCTGGTGTTGGTGGTGGTCACGATGAACGTGAGCAAACACTGAACCAAATGCTGGTTGAGATGGATGGTTTCGAGGGTAACGAAGGTATTATCGTTATCGCTGCGACTAACCGTCCAGACGTACTTGACCCAGCACTACTTCGTCCTGGTCGTTTTGACCGTCAAGTTGTGGTTGGTCTGCCTGATGTACGCGGTCGTGAACAGATTCTTAAAGTACACATGCGTAAAGTTCCATTGTCAGGCGATGTTGAACCATCTCTGATTGCTCGTGGTACTCCAGGTTTCTCTGGTGCAGATCTTGCGAACCTTGTTAACGAAGCGGCTCTATTCGCTGCTCGCGGAAACAAACGCAATGTATCTATGGTTGAGTTTGAACTTGCGAAAGATAAGATCATGATGGGTGCAGAGCGCCGTTCAATGGTTATGTCTGAAGAAGTCAAAGAATCAACGGCTTATCACGAAGCGGGTCACGCGATTGTTGGTCGTTTGGTACCTGAACACGATCCAGTGTACAAAGTATCAATCATCCCTCGTGGTCGTGCACTTGGTGTGACTATGTATCTACCAGAGCAAGATCGCGTAAGCATGTCTCGCCAACATCTAGAGTCAATGATTTCTAGCTTGTACGGTGGTCGTCTTGCTGAAGAGCTTATCTACGGTAAAGATAATGTTTCGACTGGTGCGTCTAACGATATCGAACGTGCAACAGATATTGCTCGTAAGATGGTTACGCAATGGGGCTTCTCTGAGAAATTGGGTCCTCTTCTTTATGCTGAAGAAGAAGGCGAAGTTTTCCTAGGTCGCGGCATGAGCCAAGCGAAGCATGTTTCTGACGATACAACTCGACTTATCGATGAAGAAATTCGTATTCTTATCGACCGCAACTACGCTCGAGCTAAGCAAATCCTAGAAGATAATATGGATTTGATGCACTCGATGAAAGATGCGCTTATGAAGTACGAAACGATCGATGCAGGTCAGATTGATGACCTCATGGAACGTAAGACTGACATTCGTGAGCCAGCTGGTTGGGGTGATCAGGCAAAAGCGGAACCTGCAAAGGAAGAAACTAAGCCTGAAGCTGAGGAAAAATCTGAAGCTAAAGCCGAACCAAAAGCTGAAGAGTCGAAAGTTGAAGAAGCTAAATCTGAATCAGATGATGCCCAAAACAAAGATTCTTAATCGCTAAGCTATTAATTAAAACCCTGAGTACGCTCAGGGTTTTTCTGTTTATAGCGCAAAGTGTTTTAACCTTTTAAGACCTGCCTTCCATGATATTACAAGTAAACAACAAAACACTCCTTTTAGACCGTCCGCATGTGATGGGTATCCTCAATGTAACTCCCGACTCATTTTCTGATGGTGGTCAATTCAACTCATTAGAGAAAGCATTACAGCAAGCTGAACGCATGATCAAAGCTGGTGTCAGTATTATTGATATCGGTGGTGAATCTACCCGTCCGGGAGCGCCTGAAGTTACATTGGAAGATGAACTATCAAGGGTTATCCCCGCAATTAAAGCGATTCGAGCTAATTTTGATGTGTGGATTTCTATTGATACCAGCAAAGCGGAAGTGATGTGTCAAGCCGTTGAAGCGGGTGCTGACTTGATCAATGATGTGCGAGCTCTGCAAGAGCCGGGCGCTTTAGAAGCTGCCGCTCAAGCTCAGGTTCCAGTTTGTTTGATGCACATGAAAGGCCAGCCAAGAACCATGCAAGCTAACCCTACCTATGACGATGTTTTCACGGATGTTGAAGACTTTTTAAAAGAAAGGGTTGAGGCTTGTGAGTCCGTAGGTATACCTAAAGAGCAACTTATTTTAGATCCTGGCTTTGGCTTTGGTAAAACCATAGAGCATAATTACCACCTATTAGCGCACCTTGAAAAATTTCATACGCTTGGCTTGCCAATCTTAGCGGGTATCTCGAGAAAATCGATGATCTTTAAGCTGCTAGATAAATCACCAGCAG
This sequence comes from Vibrio sp. 14N.309.X.WAT.E.F5, assembly GCF_030397615.1. NCBI lineage: Bacteria > Pseudomonadati > Pseudomonadota > Gammaproteobacteria > Vibrionales > Vibrionaceae > Vibrio > Vibrio sp. 14N.309.X.WAT.E.F5. The sequence goes on from NZ_JAPNXR010000014.1 coordinate 84,707, forward strand.
ATTGCATGGTAGGAAGTGTTACTTGCGCCACCATTGCTGCGATGAAAGGTGCTCAAATTATTCGCGTTCACGATGTAGAAGATACATTGGAAGCGATGAAGATAATTGAAGTGATGAACAACAATCACTAAATAATAATTAAGGAAAATCAATATGTCTGATAAAAGACGTTACTTCGGAACAGATGGCGTACGTGGCAAAGTGGGTCAGTACCCAATTACACCTGATTTTGTTTTGAAGCTTGGCTGGGCTGCGGGTCGTGTTTTAGCAAAGCAGGGCACAAAGAAAGTGATTATCGGTAAAGATACTCGTATTTCTGGTTACATGCTTGAGTCTGCTTTAGAAGCTGGCTTAGCTGCAGCGGGCCTACAGGCAACGTTTACGGGGCCAATGCCGACACCGGCTGTTGCTTACCTAACACAAACTTTCCGTGCTGAGGCGGGGATTGTTATCTCTGCATCGCATAACCCATATTACGATAACGGTATTAAGTTCTTCTCTTCTGAAGGCACTAAGTTGTCAGACGAAATTGAGTTGGCTATCGAAGCTGAACTAGACAAAAATATCGAGTGCGTGGAATCTTCAGTACTAGGTAAAGCGGTACGCTTAAATGATGCCGCTGGTCGTTATATTGAATTTTGTAAAAGTACATTCCCACACAAAATGACATTAGCCGGAATGAAAATTGTGGTTGATTGCGCACACGGTGCTACTTACCACATCGCGCCTGCTGTGTTTAAAGAGTTGGGTGCTGAAGTCATTGCAATGGGCGTTGAGCCAAATGGTACCAACATTAACCATGAAGTGGGTGCGACGGATGTGCGTGCTCTACAAGCTAAAGTGGTTGAAGAGAAAGCAGCACTAGGCCTTGGCTTTGATGGTGACGGTGACCGTATCATTATGGTTGATGAGCTAGGCAACAAGGTTGATGGCGACCAAATCGCTTACATCATTGCTCGTGATGCGCTACGTCGTGGTGAACTAAAAGGCGGCGTTGTTGGTACATTGATGACGAACCTTGGTATGGAAAATGGACTTAAGCAATTAGGTATTCCATTTGTACGTGCTGCTGTAGGTGACCGTTATGTAATGGAGCAGCTTCTTGCTAAAGGTTGGAAGATTGGTGCAGAAAACTCTGGCCATGTGATTCTATTAGATAAAGTAACGACGGGTGATGCCATCGTTGCTGCACTGCAAGTATTGGCTTCAGTGGTTGATAGCGAAATGACACTGAATGAACTTTCTCAAGGTATGACGTTATACCCTCAGGTTCTAGAAAATGTTCGTTTCAGCGGCGACTCAAACCCATTAGAAGCAGAGGCGGTTAAAACGGCAGTTGTGGAAGTGGAAGCTGAACTTGGCGAGAAAGGCCGCGTATTGCTGCGTAAGTCAGGTACAGAGCCACTATTACGAGTGATGGTTGAAGGTGAAGATGCTGATCTTGTTCAGAAATCTGCACTTAAGATTGCTGATGCTGTAAAAGCGAATTGCTAGTTAAATAGTTTATCGCAATGGCGTGCATCATCATGCCCGTGATTAAGTTTGTTTAACTTGTGCCTTGATGAAAAGCGACACAAACGAGTTTTGTGTCGCTTTTGCCCTTTTTTTAACCACTCGCTTGTTAAAGGCTTATTTTTTAGCAAATTCCCCTTGTCAGTCATCGTCGCATTCGCTAGTATTGCTCGGCCTTCAGTTAGGAGGTCGCTAGCCTTGTTCTTGAAAATAGTTTTTTGAACGGCGCTGGCTCAACAATTAGGAACATAGGTGGAAAAATGTTTACAGTTCTACTTGTGATTTACCTGTTGGCAGCGCTTGGTGTAATTGGCCTAGTGTTGATTCAACAAGGTAAAGGCGCAGATATGGGAGCCTCATTCGGTGCTGGCGCTTCAAACACTGTGTTTGGTGCTGGTGGCTCAGGAAATTTCCTTACCCGAATGACTGCAATTTTTGCAACTACATTTTTTATCCTTAGCTTAGTGCTTGGTAATATGTCTACACATAAAACTGAGTCACAATGGATTAACCCGACTGAAGGTCAGGTAATTCAGCAAGCTGAAGATGCAGTGAGTGAAGTTCCGGCGCAAGGCGACGAGATTCCACAATAATCTGCAAAGATTTGATGCCGAGATGGTGAAATTGGTAGACACGCTAGCATGAGGTGCTAGTGCCTTAGGGTGTGAGGGTTCGAGTCCCTCTCTCGGCACCATGTTTACAAACTTGTAAAACATCTTGTTGGGCGTATAATGCTCACAAGTCGGACGCGGGATGGAGCAGTTTGGTAGCTCGTCGGGCTCATAACCCGAAGGTCGTCGGTTCAAATCCGGCTCCCGCAACCAATTTCAATGCTATTATATAGCATGTATTGGTAGCAAGTTTGCACAGTGTGAACCTCACTGTGAGTTAAGTGTAATATCAAATATGATGGCACTTAACATATAAGGGTCCAGCAACAAAAACCCCGGCTTATACGGGGTTTTTTGTTATCTAAGCATTTGTAAATGCAATTTAGATAATGTTTGCTTGGAATTTAAATTGGGCTTTGAGCCCTTTTTTTGTTTCTGGAGTGGTTAAATGACTGGTTTAGAAAGACAACTTACTGAAATGCTTGACGCTCCAGTAGCAGCATCAGGTTATGAGTTAGTTGGATTAGAATTTATTCGTGCTGGTGAGCACTCAACGCTACGTATTTACATCGATTCACCAAATGGTATCAATGTAGACGATTGCTCTGAAGTTAGTCACCAAGTAAGTGCCGTAATGGACGTTGAAGATCCAATTTCAGTGGCTTATAACCTTGAAGTTTCTTCACCAGGTTTAGAGAGACCACTGTTCAAAGCAGAGCATTACCAACAATTTATTGGTCACGAGGTAAGCATCGTTTTGAAAATGGCTGTCGGCAACCGTCGTAAATGGAAAGGTGATATCCAATCTATTGAAGGCGAGACAGTAAAAGTATTGGTTGAAGGACAAGAAGAAGAATTCGTCCTGAGCAATATTGCGAAAGCTAACCTGATCCCTAAATTTTAGTTCTCCTAGAGAGATGAGCTTAAGAGGCTAGATTAATGAACAAAGAAATTTTGGCGGTAGTAGAAGCTGTTTCTAATGAGAAAGCAGTTCCTCGTGAGCGTATTTTTGAAGCGCTTGAAATCGCGCTTGCAACGGCAACAAAAAAGAAAAGCGAACTAGAAATCGAAGTTCGTGTTGAAATTGACCGTAAAACGGGTAATTTCGAAACTTTCCGCCGTTGGGAAGCTGTTGAGGAAGTTGAATTCCCAACAAAAGAAATCTCTATTGAAGCTGCGAAGTACGATGACCCAGAGATCGAACTTGGCGGTTTCATTGAAGATGACATCGAATCAGTAACGTTTGACCGTATTACGACTCAAACGGCTAAGCAAGTTATCGTACAGAAAGTACGTGAAGCTGAACGTGCTCAAATCGTTGAGCAGTTCATCGATAACGAAGGTGAGCTAGTTACTGGTGTTGTTAAGAAAGTAAACCGTGACACTATTATCCTAGACCTAGGTAGCAACGCTGAAGCGGTAATCCTTCGTGATGACCAGCTTCCTCGTGAAAACTTCCGTCCAGGTGACCGTGTTCGTGGTCTTCTATACGCAGTTAAGCCAGAAGCTCGCGGCTTCCAGTTGTTCATTACTCGCTCTAAGCCTGAAATGCTAGCTGAACTATTCCGCGTTGAAGTGCCTGAGATTGGCGAAGAACTAATTGAACTTAAAGGTGCTGCACGTGACGCTGGTTCTCGTGCTAAAATCGCTGTTAAAACAAACGACAAACGTATTGACCCTGTTGGTGCGTGTGTTGGTATGCGTGGTGCACGTGTACAAGCTGTTTCTAACGACCTTGGCGGTGAGCGTATCGATATCGTGCTTTGGGACGATAACCCGGCGCAATTCGTAATCAACGCAATGGCTCCTGCTGATGTGGCTTCTATCATCGTTGATGAAGATACACATTCAATGGACATCGCGGTTGAAGCTGACAACCTAGCGCAAGCTATCGGTCGTAGCGGTCAAAACGTACGTCTAGCATCTCAACTAACTGGTTGGGAACTGAACGTAATGACTGTTGAAGATCTTCAGAAGAAGCACCAAGAAGAAGCCGTTGCTTCAATTGAAAACTTCATGAAGCACCTAGACATCGAAGAAGACTTTGCTCAAATGCTTGTTGAAGAAGGTTTCTCTACGCTTGAAGAAGTAGCATACGTTCCTGTAAACGAGCTTCTTGAAGTGGACGGTCTAGACGAAGGTATCGTCGAAGAACTACGTAACCGCGCAAAAGACGCACTGACTACTCTAGCGCTAGCGAAAGAAGAAACTTTCGACGGTGTTGAGCCTGCTGAAGACCTACTTGCACTTGAAGGTCTTGAGCGTGAAATGGCTTACAAGCTAGCTGCAAAAGGCGTTGCTACATTGGAAGACCTAGCTGACCAAGGCGTTGATGAACTAGAAGGCATCGAAGACCTAACTGCAGAACGTGCGGGCGAGCTGATTATGGCTGCGCGTAACATCTGTTGGTTCGGCGACGAAGAATAATTCAGCAAGGAGAGAGAGCGGTATGACACAATTAACAGTTAAAGCACTGAGTGAAGAGATTGGTACGCCAGTTGACCGCTTAATTGAACAACTTGCTGATGCAGGCATGAAGAAAGCAGGGTCGGATCAAGTGACTGATTCAGAGAAGCAAACATTGCTAACGCACCTTAAAAAGGAGCACGGCGATACTTCAGGTGAAACAGAACCGACTCGTTTAACTCTTCAACGCAAGACCCGCAGCACGCTAAGTGTTGCCGCTGGAGGCGGTAAGAGTAAGGATGTTCAAGTAGAGGTACGTAAAAAACGTACTTACGTGAAGCGCAGCGCTATTGAAGATGAAGCGAAACGTGAGGCTGAGGATGCAGCTAATCGTGAAGCGGAAGAGAAAGCACAACGCGATGCTGAAGAGCAAGCGAAACGTGATGCTGCAGAGAAAGCACAGCGCGAAGCCGAAGCAAAAGTAACACGTGAAGCGGATGCAAAACGTGAAGCTGAAGAGAAGGCTCAACGCGCACAAGCTGATAAGGCTAAAAAAGACATGAATTCAAAAAATGCAGACGCTAACGCACAAGCGAAAAAAGAAGCGGATGAACTAAAAGCTCGTCAAGAGCAAGAAGCAACTCGTAAAGCAGAAGCTGAAGCAGCTAAGCTTGTTGAAGAAGCTCGTAAGTTAGCAGAAGAAAACCAAGAACGTTGGTCTGAAGAAGAGAAGAAGAAGAAAGAGCAAGAGAAATCTGCGGATTACCATGTGACTACTTCTACTTATGCTCGTGAAGCAGAAGATGCGGCTGATAAAAAAGATGAGAAAGCTCCTCGTCGTCGCAAGAAGAAACCTGCTCCAGCAGCTCAACCTGGCAACAACCGTGGTGGTCGTAACCAACGTGGTCGTGGCGGTAAAGGTAAGCTAGCTAAACCAACTTCAATGCAACAAGGCTTCGATAAGTCAGCAACTGTTGCTAAATCTGATGTTGCTATCGGCGAAACTATCGTTGTTTCTGAACTGGCTAGCAAAATGTCAGTTAAAGCAACTGAAGTTATCAAAGTGATGATGAAGATGGGCGCTATGGCGACTATCAACCAAGTGATCGACCAAGAAACAGCACAACTTGTTGCTGAAGAAATGGGCCACAAGGTTATCCTTCGCAAAGAAAACGAATTAGAAGAAGCAGTGCTAGCTGACCGTGATAGCGATGCTATCGCAGAAGGTCGTGCTCCTGTTGTTACTATCATGGGTCACGTTGACCACGGTAAAACTTCTACACTTGATTACATTCGTAAAGCACACGTTGCTTCTGGCGAAGCTGGCGGTATCACGCAGCACATTGGTGCTTACCACGTAGATACTGACAACGGCATGATCACGTTCCTTGATACTCCTGGACACGCGGCGTTTACCGCTATGCGTGCTCGTGGTGCTCAAGCGACAGATATCGTTGTACTTGTAGTTGCAGCAGACGATGGCGTAATGCCACAAACAATCGAAGCAATCCAGCACGCGAAAGCGGCAGGCGTTCCTCTGATTGTTGCTGTGAACAAGATCGACAAAGAGGGTGCAAACCCAGACAACGTTAAGAATGAGCTAGCTCAATACGACGTTATCCCTGAAGAATGGGGCGGTGAGAACATCTTCGTTCACATCTCTGCAAAACAGGGTACAAACATCGATGGTCTTCTAGAAGCTATCCTTCTTCAGTCTGAAGTTCTTGAGCTTACAGCGGTTAAAGAAGGCATGGCATCTGGTGTTGTTGTTGAATCTCGTCTTGATAAAGGTCGTGGTCCAGTTGCAACAGTACTAGTACAGTCTGGTACTCTAAACAAAGGCGACATTGTTCTTTGTGGTCAAGAGTACGGCCGTGTTCGTGCAATGCGTGATGAAAACGGTAAAGACATCGAAACTGCAGGTCCATCTATCCCTGTAGAAATTCTAGGTCTTTCAGGCGTTCCTGCTTCAGGTGATGAAGCAACGGTTGTACGTGATGAGCGTAAAGCGCGTGAAGTTGCAAACTACCGTCAAGGTAAATTCCGTGATGTTAAACTAGCTCGCCAACAAAAAGCGAAACTAGAGAACATGTTCGCGAACATGACGGCTGGTGAAGTTGCTGAACTTAACGTTGTACTTAAAGCTGACGTTCAAGGTTCTGTTGAAGCGATTGCTGACTCTCTACTGAAACTGTCAACTGACGAAGTTAAAGTGAACATCGTAGGTTCTGGTGTTGGTGGTATTACTGAAACTGATGCAACGCTTGCAGCAGCTTCTAACGCTATCATCCTTGGTTTCAACGTACGTGCTGACGCAACTGCGCGTGGTACTGTTCAGAATGAAAACCTAGATCTACGTTACTACTCAATCATTTACCAACTGATCGACGAAGTTAAACAGGCAATGGGCGGTATGCTTGCTCCTGAATTCCGTCAAGAGATCATTGGTCTTGCTCAAGTTCGTGACGTATTTAAGTCGCCTAAACTTGGTGCAATCGCTGGTTGTATCGTTACTGAAGGTACTATTAAGCGTAGCAACCCAATCCGCGTACTTCGCGAAAACGTTGTTATCTACGAAGGTGAACTAGAGTCACTTCGTCGCTTTAAAGATGACGTTCAAGAAGTTAAAAATGGTTACGAGTGTGGTATCGGCGTTAAGAACTACAACGACGTTCGCGTTGGTGACCAGATCGAAGTATTCGAAATTGTTGAAGTTAAACGTACTCTAGACTAATCAGTCTGTACGACTCGACATATTGACTAAGGTTACTAACATTACTAGTAAAGGTAATAAGTAATCGGTTGTTGAATACACCATGGGGGGCTGGTAATTACCAAGCCCCCCATCTTTCTAAGTGAGAAAAGAAAATGTCAAAAGAATTTAGCCGCACACAACGTGTGTCTCAGCAGCTTCAAAAAGAGCTAGCACTTATCCTACAACGTGAAGTTCGTGACTCACGCATTGGTATGGTAACTATTTCAGATGTAGAAGTGTCTCGTGACCTTGCTTACGCAAAAGTGTTCGTGACTTTCCTATGTATCGGTGAGCAAACACCTGAATCATGTCTTGCTGCTCTTAAAGAGCATGAAGTGCCAGTTCGTATGGCTCTTGGTAAGCGTATTCGTCACCGTCTAACGCCTGAAGTTCGTTTTACTTACGACAACACTTTGGTTGAAGGCATGCGTATGTCTAACCTAGTAAGCGAAGTATTGAATGACGACAAGCGTAAGCAAGAAGAAGCAGGCCGTACTGAGGATACTCAGTCTAAGGACGAAGAGTAATGGCTCGCCGTCGTAAAGGTCGCCCTATAAACGGGGTAATTCTGTTAGATAAGCCGACAGGTATTTCATCTAATGATGCACTGCAAAAAGTAAAACGTATTTACTTTGCAGAGAAAGCAGGGCACACCGGTGCTCTGGATCCTCTTGCGACTGGCATGCTGCCAATTTGTCTTGGTGAAGCAACGAAGTTTTCTCAGTTTCTATTAGATTCTGATAAGCGCTACGTTGTTATCGCGAAGCTTGGTGAGCGTACCAATACCTCAGACTCTGATGGTGAAGTGGTTGAAACGCGTGATATCAACGTGACTCAAGAGCAACTTGAACGCTGCATTGCAAGTTTCAAAGGTGAAACCGACCAGATTCCATCAATGTTTTCAGCATTGAAGTATCAAGGTAAGCCTTTGTATGAATACGCACGTGCAGGTATCGAGGTTCCTCGTGAGTCTCGCAAGATCACTGTGTATTCTATTGAGCTACTTCGCTTTGAAGGCGATGAAGTTGAGATGGAAGTGCATTGTTCTAAAGGCACGTACATCCGTACGATCACCGACGATCTTGGTGAGATGCTAGGTTGTGGTGCTCACGTGACAATGCTTCGTCGTACTGGTGTTGCAAAGTACCCGTATGAACGCATGGTTACCTTGGAACAGCTGAACGAAATTCTAGAGCAAGCACAAGCGCAAGAAATTGCACCTAAAGAGTTGCTTGATCCATTGCTAATGCCAATGGACACGGCTGTAGAAGATTTACCTGAAGTTAACTTGAATGCGGAACTGACTGATCTTGTTCAGCACGGTATGCCCGTTCAAGTCGCAGGCGCTCCTGCTGAAGGTACCGTTCGCATGACAAGCGGTGAAGAGAAGCTGTTTGTTGGCGTTGCTCAGATTGGCGAAGATGGCCGAGTTGCACCGAAGCGTTTAGTTGTTTTCAGAGATGAAGAGCCACAAGCGTAGCGCTTACACAGAGTCGGATCTTAGCGCTGAGTCGTGAAAGGCGAGTAAATAATATAGAAAGCGAGCCCTTAATTTTAATGGTTCGCTTTTTTCGTTTTTCATCAGTTCGATTGTTATTGCACCAACTCGTAAACTTCCCTATAATCCTCGGCTCGCGTAGCGGCTGAATCAGAGATTGGCTGCTACAAATATAAACTTACTCTTATCAGGAGAGATTTATGTCTCTGAATGCAGAAACTAAAGCAGCAATCGTTGCAGAATACGCACAATCTGAAGGCGACACAGGTTCACCAGAAGTACAAGTAGCACTACTTACTGCTTCTATCAACCACCTACAAGGTCACTTCAAAGCGCACAAACACGATCACCACAGCCGTCGTGGTCTATTACGTATGGTTTCTAGCCGTCGTAAGCTTCTTGATTACTTGAAAGGCAAAAACCTTACTCGTTACCAAGACCTAATCAAGCGTCTAGGCCTACGTCGCTAATAGCGATGTCTGCAAAGACAGTTTGAAGAAAAGGAGCATTTATGCTCCTTTTTTTGTGCCTGTAAGAAAATGTTTGGCCGGATGCACAGAATATCATCTGGCTTTTTCTGATAGGAAATATCTCTCCTAATAAAAATAGTTTATACTACGCCCGCCTACGCGTTTTCGACGCTGGGCAATCAACCTCTCAAGACGTTACAGTCACAGATGTCGGCCAATAGGTCGCGACTATTCAAAGGCGGATTTGGTCTTAATTCGGCGTATGAACTCATACAAAGAAGCATCATTCCCAAGTCTCTTTTCACTAGTCGCGATTGGTAATATCTTGAGTCAATCTTCACTTAATCTAAAGTCATGACTTTAGAGCTAAGGATATACAATGTTTGAAAAACCAGTTGTAAAATCGTTCCAGTACGGTAACCACACCGTTACTCTAGAAACGGGCGTAATGGCACGTCAAGCTACTGCTGCTGTAATGGCGACTATGGACGATACATCAGTATTCGTTTCTGTTGTTGCTAAGAAAGAAGCTGTTGCAGGCCAAGATTTCTTCCCTCTAACAGTTAACTACCAAGAGCGTACATACGCTGCGGGTAAAATCCCTGGTGGTTTCTTCAAGCGTGAAGGTCGTCCTTCTGAAGGCGAAACGCTAACAGCTCGTCTGATTGACCGTCCAATTCGTCCACTTTTCCCAAGTGCGTTTAAAAACGAAGTTCAAGTTATCGCTACGGTTGTTTCTATCAACCCTGACGTAAACCCAGACATGATCACTATGATCGCAACGTCTGCTGCGCTTGCTATCTCTGGTGCTCCATTCAATGGTCCTATCGGTGCTGCACGTGTTGGTCACATCGACGGCGAACTTGTTCTTAACCCATCAAATACTGAGCTTGAAAACTCTAAACTAGACCTAGTTGTGTCTGGTACAGAAGGCGCAGTACTAATGGTTGAATCTGAAGCAGATAACCTATCTGAAGAAGAAATGCTTTCAGCTGTTGTTTACGGTCACGACCAACAACAAGTTGTAATCAAAGCGATCAACGAATTTGCAGCTGAAGTTGCAACTCCATCTTGGAACTGGGAAGCGCCAGCAGTTAACACTGAGCTTAAAGCTAAAGTTGCTGAGCAAGCTGAAACTCGTCTATCTGACGCGTACCAGATCACTGAGAAAATGGCTCGTTACGAGCAAGTTGGCGCAATCAAGAACGACACTGTTGAAGCTCTAATTGCACAAGACGAAAACCTAGATGAGCGCGAAATCCGCGGCATGCTTGGTTCTCTAGAGAAAAACGTAGTACGTAGCCGCATCATTGCTGGCAACCCACGTATCGATGGCCGTGAAAAAGACATGGTTCGTGCGCTAGACGTACGTACTGGTGTTCTTCCACGTACACACGGTTCTTCTCTATTCACTCGTGGTGAAACTCAAGCACTTGTTACTGCAACGCTTGGTACACAACGTGATGCACAAATCATCGACAGCCTAATGGGTGAGAAGAAAGACAACTTCCTTCTACACTACAACTTCCCTCCATACTGTGTAGGTGAGACTGGTTTCGTTGGTTCTCCTAAGCGTCGTGAAATTGGTCACGGTAAGCTTGCTAAACGTGGTATCCAAGCAGTAATGCCTTCTGTTGACGAATTCCCATACACAGTTCGTGTTGTATCGGAAATCACAGAATCTAACGGTTCTTCTTCAATGGCTTCTGTATGTGGTACATCTCTAGCACTTATGGATGCTGGTGTTCCAATCAAAGCTTCTGTTGCGGGTATCGCAATGGGTCTTGTTAAAGAAGGCGACGATTTCGTTGTTCTTTCTGACATCCTTGGCGACGAAGATCACCTAGGTGACATGGACTTTAAAGTAGCAGGTACTAACGCTGGTATTACTGCACTTCAAATGGACATCAAGATCGAAGGTATCACTAAAGAGATCATGCAAATTGCACTTAACCAAGCGCAAGGTGCACGTAAGCACATCCTTTCTGTAATGGATGAAGCTATCTCTGGTGCTCGTGAAGATATCTCTGAATTCGCTCCACGTATCCACACAATGAAAATCAGCTCTGATAAGATCAAAGATGTTATCGGTAAAGGCGGCGCAGTTATCCGTGCTCTTTGTGAAGAAACGGGTACTACAATCGAAATCGAAGACGATGGCACAATCAAGATTGCTGCTACTGAAGGCGCAGCTGCTAAAGAAGCTATCCGCCGTATCGAAGAGATCACTGCTGAAGTTGAAGTTGGCCGCATTTACCAAGGTAAAGTTGCTCGTCTAGCTGACTTCGGTGCATTCGTTACTATCCTTCCAGGTAAAGATGGTCTAGTACACATCTCTCAAATCGCTGACAAGCGTGTTGAGAAAGTGTCTGACTACCTAACTGAAGGTCAAGAAGTTCCTGTTAAGGTTCTTGAAATTGACCGTCAAGGCCGTGTACGTCTAAGCATGAAAGAAGCAGTTGAAACGCCAGCTGAAGGCGAAGCACCTGCTGCTGAGTAATTCTTAGCCTATTAATGGGATTATCGCTTTTTAGTGATTTCTAACCCATTGGTAAAAAAGCATGTTATAAAGGGGAGCATATCGCTCCCCTTTTTTATTGCGGTCATAACAGGAGTAATTATTTGTGAAATGGTTTCAAACCGCGAGTATGTGTTTACTGCTTGTACTAACTGGTTGTGCGACAACATCAGATAACACCTCACGTTGGGTTTATCCACCAATGGCTGTGCCGCTTCAACCAAGTGTTCAGCAAGAAGTGCAAATAGCGCGCCTTAGTCAGTTATTACAGCGCCCAGACTTGAACGATGAAGTTCGAGCTAAAATGTTGTTCGAGCGTGGTAACTACTACGACAGCGTTGGCCTGCGTGATTTAGCACGTCTTGATTTCAATCAGTCTCTTTCATTGAACCCCGCTCAACCTGATATCTTCAACCTTTTGGGTGTTTACTTTACGCAAGTAGGGGAGTTTGATGCCGCTTATGAATCTTTTGATTCGACGTTAGAGCTTGATCCTGCAAACTCATATGCAGAACGAAATCGCTCTATAGCACTCTACTATGGCGAGCGCTATGACTTAGCCAATGAAGAGATGATGAAGCACTACGCCGATGATCCTAGCGATCCGTTCCGCGCTCTGTGGCTTTACATCATTCAGCATGAACTCACGCCAGAACAAGCGAAGCTTGATTTGCAAAAGCGTTACGAGAGCCGTGACGAACAGTGGGGCTGGGTATTAGTTGCGATCATGCTTGACGATATTACTGAAGAGCAGGCGTTCAAAGCTATCCTGACAGGGACTCGTGACAACACGCTCCTAGCTCAACGCCTGACTGAAACGTATTTCTACCTTGCTAAGCGTTACCACATGAATGGTGATTACGCGAATGCTATCTCTTTGTACAAATTAGCGGTTTCTTTTAACGTGTATGAATACGTAGAACACCGTTACTCTTTCTTAGAGTTAAGCCGTATTTTTAGTACGCTTAAGGCTGAACATTTAGCGCAAGCTAAGTTGGCCGCTGCCGAAGAAGAAGCTAACGCTAAGTAAGCGATACATTTTGATTCCGAAAAGCCGCTGCCTGTCAGCGGTTTTTTTATGCTCCTTTTTTATAAAAGTGGGGCTCGTTTTTGATTGCTTTTTATTTAAACAACATTAAAATAGTTAGCCTTGCTAACTAAATGTAAATTCTGTGGTTGGAAATCTATGCTGGATCAGAATCTAGAAAAAATTGAACGCTTTGCTTCTAAGATATGGCGCACTCAAGTGAATGAAGATCCTATCTGCCAACTGAGCTTCAATGAGTACGATTATTTGAAGGTCATTCAAGCTTCACCAGAGCCTATTCGGCTAACAGATCTTGCTATTGAGATGCAGGTGACAAAACCTTCAGCCACGACTATGGTTCAAAGGCTAGAAAGAAAAGGACTCGTAGAACGCCAAGCCTCGCTTGAGGATGCACGCTCTAAATTGGTCATTTTAACCAAGAAAGCTGAAATTGGTTTGCAAGAAGAGAGCAAGATTTATCAGGTGATGGCACAAACGCTTGAGAGCCGTTTATCTGAGCAAGAATCCCAACTGTTGAATCAACTGTTAGATAAAGCGTTGAAGTAATTAGTTTAAATATTTAGTTAGTCTTGTTAACTAATTTTTAGAGTCGTATCTCATTTTAGTGCGGCTCAATAGATGAAAGAAAGTAGAGTAAGAAATGAGTAACTCAATTAGTCGTCAATTCTGGCGATACACAATTCCTACCGTAGCGGCTATGTTGGTGAACGGCCTTTACCAAGTGGTAGATGGCATTTTTATTGGCCGTTATGTCGGTGCTGATGGACTTGCGGGTATTAACGTCGCGTGGCCTGTTATTGGTTCGATTCTCGGCATTGGTATGCTAGTGGGCGTGGGTACGGGTGCTCTTGTCTCGATTCGCCAAGGTGAAAAAGACACCAAAGGTGCTAAGCAGATCTTAGCTACGGGTCTAACCTTGTTGTTGGCGATAACGCCAATTGTCTCTGGATTGTTGTTTCTGTTCGTTGATAACTTTCTGCTTTGGCAAGGTGCAGAAGGTCGAGTGTATGAGCTTGGCCTGCAATACTTACATATCCTAATTGGTGCAAGTGTCTTTACCTTAGGCTCTATTGCGATGCCATTTTTGCTGCGTAACGATGACAGTCCGAACTTAGCGACCATACTGATGATTGTTGGTGCGGTGATCAATATTATATTGGATTACCTGTTTATCGCTCAGTTTGGTTGGGAGTTAAAGGGGGCTGCATTGGCAACTGCAATGGCTCAGTTTGTGGTAACAGGTCTGGGTCTGGCTTACTTCTTTTCACGTCGAGCAAACTTGCGTTTACGTTGGAATGAACTGAGATTGAAGTTATCGGTAATTCCTGAAATCTTCGCTATCGGTACATCAAGCTTCTTTATGTATGCGTATGGTTCGATGATGGTGGCGCTGCACAATGCCTTGTTCTCTCAATATGGCGACCAGTTGATGATTGGTGCTTACGCTATTTTGGGCTACATCGTGACGGTTTATTACCTCACAGCGGAAGGCATCGCAAATGGTATGCAGCCTTTAGTGAGTTACAACCATGGTGCTCGCAATCAAGCGAATATTCGTAAGTTACTGAAGATTGCGATGGTGAGCTCTGTCTTGATTGGTGTGGCGTTTGTGTTGTTGCTGAACGCGTTCCCACGTGAGTTTGTTTCCGTCTTTAACTCGGATGAACCTCAGCTAGTTGAGTACACTGTGTTAGGTATTCGACTACACATGTTTGCATTGGCGCTTGATGGTTTCTTAGTGGTAGCGGGTGCTTACTATCAAGCGGTGAACAAGGGCAGTAAGGCGATGTTTGTGACGATAGGTAACATGCTTATCCAACTGCCTTTCTTGTACATTATGCCTAAGTTGTACGGTGTGCCGGGGATCTGGATAGCGTATCCATTGTCCAATATCGCGTTAAGCGTAGTTGTTATGATTATGCTCTACAAAGACGTAAAGAAGCTCGATGCTGCGCCGCTGGAAGCAGCGACGGCGTAGGTCGTTTTTATTGAGCTGAATGAAAAAGGTCTAGCGAATGCTAGACCTTTTTTGTATCTGTTACTGATTGATTCAACGAGAGGAGTTAGATGTTCTTAACTTCTAAACCTGCAAGTTGGTGCCAGTATCCGTTGCATTGACGGCTTTCAATGGTCATTGGCTTTTGACCATGCTCATTGGCTCTGAAGTTGTTGATCTCAGAGAAGGTATCGATACCTAACGGGCTCAAACGAACCACGTCGACCAAGTCATGCATGCTCGGCAGGTCATTGACTAGGTTATAGCAGTAACCCGATTGGGTTTGGATACCGTTAAGGTTAAAAACCGACTGACCTTCTTGGCTATCGACTTGGAGACCTGTAGGGTATTTGATGCAGCAGGTTTCGCAATCGTCTTTGGCTTTGTTTTCAGCGCGAGCGGTAAAGCAGCGTGCTGAGTAAGCAAGAGGCAAGTAGCCATGGCTAAACACTTCGACTTCGAACTTATTACGAATATTAAGCTCTTCGCATTGTGTCATTACGTTGCTCAGCCATTCACGAGAAAGCTCTACAGGCATACACCAGCGCGTCATACCTTGCTTCAAAAATAGGTTCAGCGTGCGTGCATTGTAGGTGTTAACCGCAGGGCCAACCACGAACGGTACTTTGCTTTCGCTGGCTAATTGAATGGCCGATACGTCGTTGGCTTCAATCGCAAAGTCACCATTGTCGATGTACTTCTTCATGATGTTGACTTCGCTTGGCGCTTCCAACAACGCCATCGTTGATAGCACCACTTGCTTACCTGAAGCAGACAGCTCTTTGGCAATGTCCATCCAGTGTTTGGCTTTCATCTCACGACGCTTTGAACACACGGCTTCACCAAGGTAGATGATGTCGGCAGAGCTAGACTTTGCTTGCTCATAGAAGCTTTCAACGTCTTGTTTTGGCCAAAAGTAGAGTAGAGGGCCTAATGCGTATTTCATTGAGTTCTCCATTTGGCGCTATTGCCATTTGCGGTGGTAAGCACCAAGAGTGGTTTGTGTGCCTTCAGATACATTCGCCAGTGTCGCATTCCAAGCTTGTTCTACTTGGTATTGTTCTGGATTCGCTAAGTAGCGATCAATGGCCGCACGCCACGTACGAGTCACTTGTTCTACATAAGCTGGGCTACGCTGACGACCTTCAATCTTCACTGAAGCAACATTTGCTGCGAATAGCTCTGGCAACATGGATAGTGTATTAAGGCTAGTTGGCTCTTCAAGTGCATGGTAGCGCTTGCGTTCACCATCGATGTCCGCTTCAAAGCGACCCTTACACAGTGTTGGGTAGCCCGCGTTTTCGCCTGCTACGTACTTATCAATCAAGATTTCATTCAAGCGCGACTCTAGGCCAGTTTCTGTTTCTTGCCAGCGAACATATTTCGCCGGAGAACAAGCGCCCACCGTGTTAGGGGATTCACCGGTCATGTATGAAGATAGGTAGCAACGGCCTTCAGCCATGATGCACAAACTACCGAAAGCGAATACTTCAAGGTCAACGTCAGAGGTGATGTTACGAGAAAGCTGTTTGACCTGATGAATCGACAATACGCGCGGCAATACCACACGCTTTACATTGAAGTTCTTGTGGTAGAAGTCGATCGCAGCTGCATTGGTCGCAGAAGCTTGTACTGATAGGTGCAGTTCTAGATCTGGGTATTTATTTGCTGCGTATTCAAGAACCGCAATATCCGCGATGATCAGCGCATCAACACCCAGTGCTGCCGCGTTGTCTACGGCATTGGTCCAACGTTCGAAGCCATTTGGGTGAGCAAAAGTGTTTAAGGCAACGTGAATTTTCTTGTTGCGGTCATGCACGTACTGCACGGCACGATCGAGCTTTTTACCCGCAAAGTTTAGGCCTGCAAAGTGTCGGGCATTGGTATCGTCTTTGAATCCGATATAGACAGCATCCGCACCGCAATCAATGGCGGTTTTCAAAGCAGGTAAGTTACCCGCTGGGCATAAGAGTTCCATTTGCTCACTACCAGTAGAATGAAATTGAAGCGAGCATTTTATGAAGAATTATGAATGACGGAATTGATGTAAGGCAGGTTTAGATGGATAAATCTGCTTTTACTCCGTTTGAGGTACTGACGAGTAGCCGTTTTATGTGTTGGTTTAGCTTTGAAGATGAGGTATTTGAAACGGTTAGCTAGTTCTTATGACGGCGGTTTTGTGCGAACAGTTCTTCGACGTCTTGTTTTGGTTGAGGACGATAGAAGTGGAAGCCTTGAATGGAACTACAGTTGAGGTTTGATAGAAGAGTCGCTTGCTCACTGGTTTCAACACCCTCTGCAACCACGGTTAAATCGAGAGACTTACCAAGGTTGATGATGTTTTCGATTACTGTAATTTGTTTCGGCAGAGTGTCGATATCAGAGATAAACGCACGGTCAATCTTAAGCTCATCAATAGGGAAGCGAGCTAGGTAAGACAGCGATGAATAGCCTGTACCAAAGTCATCAATGGACAAGGCGAATCCTAATTTCTTGATAGCGTTGAGCATTTGTAGCGTGTGTTCGCTGTCACTCATCACAGCACTTTCTGTCAGCTCAAACGTAATCGCGCTTGGGTCAAGCTCTGTTGAACGGAGTAGCTTTTCAACGTAATCAATCAGCTTTGGGTTACCAAACTGTTCTGGAGACAAGTTGATCGCCACTCGCCCAGGCAGGATACCTTGCATCTTCCAACGCTTAACCGTCGCAAATACTTCACGCATCACCACACGACCAAGCTGTTCGATAAGACCTGCACGTTCCGCTACTGGGATGAATGCGGCAGGGCTGATGTAGCCTTCAACTGGGTGCTTCCAACGAACCAGAGCTTCTGCGCCGTTGATGGTGAAATCACGGGCATTTACCTTTGGCTGATACCAAACCTCGAGTCCATTTTGTTGCAGTGCTTTTTGCAGCTCTATCTCAAGCCACAGTCGCATACGTGCTTCTTTGTTCATCTGTTCGTTGAACTTAATCAGACGATTACGACCACGATCTTTGGCTTCATACATCGCGGTATCAGCATTTTGCAGCAGGATACGTGCGTCTGTACCATCTTGAGGAAAGCTCACGCTGCCAATAGAACAAGCTAAGCGTTTACTGAAATGGTGAAGATCGAAGGGTTGATTGATCAGAGCGATGATCTTTTCAGATAAGGCTTCAGGTGTTCGTTGATGTTCCGGCTCGGGCAGGATGATACCAAACTCATCTCCGCCAAGGTGACCGACTACCGCTTGACGAGGAAGTAGGCGTTTTAGGCGAGATGCGACTTCTTTGATGACCTTATCACCGATGTGGTGACCCAGAGAGTCATTGATATTCTTGAAGTTATCAATGTCTAAGTAGAGCATCACAACGGGTGTATTGTTGTGAATGAATTGCTCAAGGCGCTTGGTAAATCCTACTCGATTGTAGAGTTTGGTGAGCGCATCAATATAGGCATCTTCACTGTTTGCCGGAGTAAACTGTTTTGCTGTTTCCTGTGCATCTTGGATAAGTACTAATTGTGTACTGTTTCCTAGCACCGCGGTCGAGTCGATATGAAGTTGAACCTTACGTTCAAAGCCACATCTAGCCCCTGTTAAACAAACCAAACCCGACTCGGAAATAATAGAACTCAGCCTATTGTTAAAGACAGTTTTGGTTTGTTCATCGATAAACAGACGACCCAGTTCTTCACCTAGCAACTCTGATGGTGAGTTGAAACCAAGTAATCTTGCTGCTGCAGGGTTAGATGACAAAATGTAGTCGTTCTCAACCAAAAGCAGCCCGTCTGGCAGCAGTTGAGAAAGCTTGTGGAACTTCGCTTCAGATTCTTCTAGAGAGCGAACGAGGACTTGATTTTCTGAGGTGTCAAAGGCATGAAATACGATGTAATCGGTTTTGTTGCCGTTAGTGAGGGGGGCAAGGCTGAAATGAAGGCTAGTATCTAGGTCGGTTTCGTTGAGAGTGACTTCCGCTTCGATCGCTTCACCATTGAATGCGCGCTCATAATACGGCTTTAGATGTTGGTAGAATTGCTCGCCTAAGGTTTGGCGATCATTCATGCCTGTAAGCTCAGTTTGAGTTAAACCAGCAATATCACAGTAACGCTCATTAACCATAAGGTAATTATGTTGAGCATCAAGAACTGCAAAAAAGAACGGACTGTTCGCAGTTAACTGAGTAAACCAATGTTGTAGTTGCTGGGGAGGCATCAAAGTACTACCAATTCTCCAAGAGCTTGAATATTCACTATAGATAAATACTTATTACTTGTGTGTAATTATTGGTATCTACCTGTGAGCGCAGCGATTCGCTGTAATTCTCATTACCTGAGTTACTATAACTGTGATTTTCAGGATATTAAAGGTCGAGTATCAAAGAGGAGTAAATTTGATACATAACAGTAACTGAGTTTTTAACATCATTTATGATGCATTCCATATTATTGACAAAGTTACGGATAAGTCACGTGATAAACAAGATTCGCACTCAACTAGTTCAAAATGCCGCATCAATTTTGCGATCTCCAGTCCAGTTATTGCCTAAAACAGTACAAAAAAGAGCCTTGTTGGAAGCGCTGAAAAGTGTATTCAAAGAAGCTCTAGAAGACGGTGACTTTGAGTTCCTTGAAGATAAGTGGCTTAAAGTTTCGATCAAGGATATGGGATTAAGTTGGTGTATTAGCTACCAAAATGAGCAACTAGTTGTAGCTGATAAAGAGGTTTCTGAAGATGTAAGCTTTAGCGGTAACCTTAATGATCTTGTGCTTATTGCAGGGCGTAAAGAAGACCCAGATACGCTTTTCTTCCAGCGTCGACTGTCGATTGAGGGTGATACTGAGCTCGGTTTAGAAGTCAAAAACTTGATGGATAGCGTAGATTTGGACTTATTGCCGACTCCGATGAAAACTTTGTTAAATCAATTAGCTGATTTTGTGCAGAAGGGAGTACAATCCCCAGATACACAAAGTGAGGTAATGAATGCTTATTCGAACTGAAGCACCGGCAGATATACTTGTCATTGATCGTTTATTGAAATCTGTTTTTGAAACGGATGCAGAAGCTAATTTGGTTATGAGCTTACGTGAGAATAGTCATTTAACCTTGTCGCTGGTGGCTTGTTCAGATGACGGTGAGGTGGTTGGTCACCTGATGTTTAGCCCTGTGACGCTTGATGGCGAAGACCATAACTGGCAAGGCCTGGCTCCTTTAGCGGTAAAAGCAGAGTGCAGAAACCAAGGCATCGCAAAATCTTTGGTTGAAGAAGCCTTCTCTACTTTGGTTGATTTTGGATACCCAGCCTGTGTTGTGCTCGGTGATCCTGCTTACTACGGTCGTTTTGGTTTTAAAGCCGCAAGTGAGTTTGGCTTTAGCTGCATTTGGGATGTGCCTGAAGGTGCCTTCCAAGCTATCGAGTTAGTCGACGGCGTACTTGCTGGCCATTCGGGTAAGATTGCTTATAGCCCTGAGTTTAACGACTTATAGGCCTTATTCACTAAGCAATATGATGCAAACTGATTTAGTCTAAATAAAGGAGCTTGATGCTCCTTTATTTTTTGTTAGTATCAGCCCCAATGAGCTTCTTTTCAGTTCGCTCTAACAAGACCAATACCAATAAACCTAAGGTTACACCGCTAGATATGTCACAAACACACGCACAATACCTGCAAGAGATGGGCATTAGCCAATGGGAGCTTAGTCATCCAGAGCGCTTGGCTGGCTACGAATCTGAATTGATTCCGCTATCGAGCGACTGCAAGTTACTATTGGTTTCTCCTGAAAAACCTCAGGAAGATCTCGCCGTGATGTTTGAACGCGTACTTAAAAGTATCAAGCTCGACTTATCTCAAGCTTTACACCTTCAACCGCAACACTTGTCTACTGTGGATTTAAGTTCGGTTGAATGGGTATGGTTTGCTGGTTGTGACTCTGCCCATGAACTGAAGGCAAAAACACTTCAATCTCCATTACTGTCTGACATTAACGGTAATAACCAACATCGCCGCGACTTATGGCAACAAATTTGTGCTTATGACTAATCAATTATTACCCACTTCAGAACAACACCTCGACGCTATTTGGCAGATTGAGCAGACCGCGCATTCTCATCCTTGGTCTGAAAACATGATTCGTGATCTTAATAGCCGTGGAGGCTGTCACCGTGTTTTAGAGGTGGACGGAGAGGTTGTCGGCTATTTTTATGCTCAGAACATTGTTGGTGAAGTGACTTTGCTTACGATAGCGGTTGACCCTAAGCAGCAAGGTAAAGGTTACGGCAAAGCTTTGGTTGAGCACTTTCTCGATATGTGTGAACAAGCTGACGCTGAGAGTGCTTGGCTGGAAGTTCGCGAAAGTAATGTGAATGCGTTTAATCTTTACGAGAAGGCTGGCTTTAATGAAGTTGACCGTCGTCGTAACTATTACCCAACCAAGCAAGGCAACGAAGATGCGATCATTATGAGCTATCTTTTCATGTCGTTTAGCTAGTCATGTTACGTTTTTTAGCCGACTAAATAACTAACCACAGAATTAGCCTCAAAATAGGGTGCAAACTGACCCTTTAGAAAGTGACACGCTTTCTGTATAATCCGCACACAGAATTCAAGGGCAAGTATTATCTACTTGCCCTTTTTACGCTTTAGATCAGCAAAGGGCGACTATGTCTTTCCAACAAGAAGTGAGCAAACGTAGAACGTTTGCAATTATCTCTCACCCGGATGCGGGTAAAACCACGATTACTGAAAAAGTTCTTTTATTCGGAAACGCGATTCAAAAAGCGGGTACCGTAAAAGGCCGTGGCTCTAACCAGCACGCTAAATCTGACTGGATGGAGATGGAAAAAGAACGTGGTATCTCGGTAACTACGTCTGTAATGCAATTCCCATACAACGATTGCCTAGTAAACCTACTCGATACTCCAGGACACGAAGATTTCTCGGAAGATACGTACCGTACACTAACAGCGGTTGACTCTTGTTTGATGGTTATCGATGCTGCAAAAGGTGTCGAAGATCGTACTCGTAAACTGATGGAAGTAACGCGTCTACGTGATACACCAATCGTAACGTTTATGAACAAACTTGACCGTGATGTTCGTGACCCAATGGAAGTGCTAGATGAAGTGGAAAGCGAGCTAGGTATGGCTTGTGCTCCAATCTCTTGGCCTATCGGTTGTGGTAAAGAGTTTAAAGGCGTTTACCACATTCACCGTGATGAAACGATTTTGTATGAATCTGGCCATGGCCATGAGATCCAAGAAGTTCGTATCATCAAAGGTCTAGATAACCCTGAACTAGACGAAGCTGTTGGCGAAGATCTGGCGAGCAGCGTTCGTGAAGAGCTTGAATTGGTTATTGGCGCATGTCCTGAGTTTGATCACGAACTGTTCCTTGCTGGCGAGTTGACTCCGGTTTACTTCGGTACTGCATTGGGTAACTTTGGTGTTGACCACATGCTTGATGGCCTAACTCGATGGGCTCCAGCACCTCAAACGCGTCAAGCGAATGAGCGTGATGTTGAAGCTACTGAAGAGAAGTTCTCTGGTTTCGTCTTTAAGATCCAAGCAAACATGGATCCAAAACACCGTGACCGTATCGCATTCATGCGTATCGTATCGGGTACTTACGACCAAGGTATGAAGATGAACCATGTTCGTACTGGTAAGAACGTGAGTATCTCAGATGCAGTAACCTTCATGGCGGGTGACCGTGCGCGTGCTGAAAAAGCATACGCTGGTGACATCATTGGTCTGCATAACCACGGCACAATCCAGATTGGCGATACCTTTACTCAAGGCGAAAGCTTGAAGTTCGCAGGTATTCCTAACTTTGCGCCTGAGCTATTCCGTCGTATCCGCTTGCGCGATCCACTGAAGCAGAAGCAACTTCTAAAAGGCTTGGTTCAGCTTTCTGAAGAGGGCGCGGTTCAAGTCTTCCGTCCTTTGCAAAATAACGATCTGATCGTTGGTGCGGTTGGTGTACTTCAGTTTGATGTGGTTGTAGCGCGCTTGAAAGCGGAATACAACGTTGAAGCGATTTACGAAGGTGTGAACGTTGCAACTGCACGTTGGGTTGAATGTGATGACGCTAAGAAACTAGAAGAGTTCAAACGTAAGAGCCAAGCTAACCTAGCGTTAGATGGTGGTGATAACCTGTCTTACATTGCACCGACTATGGTGAATTTGAACCTAGCTTCTGAACGTTTCCCAGAAGTTCAATTCCGAGCGACGCGCGAGCACTAATCGCTCTACGCTCTATTCGAGTTAAACAAAAACGTCTATTGTTCTGCAATAGGCGTTTTTTTATTCGTGTCATTTGAGGTTAGAGGCTTAAGGTAAGTATGTTCAGTTGGATAAAAGCTTGGATTAAGAAATACGATAAGTGGTGCGAAGAGCTTGGCTTAACGCCTGAAAATAAGCGCAGCTGCGTGGCTTATCGTCGTGATCCTCAAGGACAACAAACAGAGAGTAGGGAAGATGACACTAGAATTAAGTGAATTTCTGCTTTTTGATACTCATTGCCATGCGGATTTTGAGGCGTTTGAGCAAGGTTTTGCACTTGGTCAAAGTATTGATGGCTACCTTAAAGAGGCGGAACAAGCGCAAGTCGAAAAGTTAATCATCCCTTCTATTGGCCAAAGTAACTGGAGAAAGCTTGATGAAATCGCTCAATCTCACCCCAATATTTACTACGCATTAGGCTTCCATCCTTACTTTTTAGAGCAAGCGAAGGATGAGCAATTTTCGGAACTTCGCCAATTACTCTCTTCAAGAACGAGCCAATGTGTTGCGATAGGAGAGTGCGGACTCGACTTTTTTGTTGATGTAGATAGAGACAAGCAAGAGCGCTTTTTCATCCAACAAATGGAACTCGCGAAGGCATTTGAACTACCCTTAATCATCCATGAAAGGAACTCTTACAACCGAATTATTGAGCTAATAAAGCAGCACAAATTCACTTTGGGTGGCGTGATTCACGGCTTTTCGGGGAGTGAGCAGCAGGCTTTGGCGTGGATCAAGCTCGGTTTCTATATTGGCGTCGGTGGAACGATAACTTACCCAAGAGCGCAAAAAACGCGCACAACCATCGCTAAATTGCCCCTTGAATGCTTGGTGTTGGAAACGGATGCTCCCGACATGCCTGTGTACGGAAACCAAGGAAATGTTAACCATTCCAAATATTTAGTTACGATATTAAATGAACTTATTTTGCTTAGAAATGAGACAAAGCAATCGGTTGCAGCGCAAATATGGCAAAATAGCCATCGCGCATTCGGTATATGTGAATAAAATCGAGGGTTTTTGTTTATCGTTTGCGTAAATTGCATTGAGCTTGTGATTTGGCTCACATTTGCGTGTGAATGGTACATGAATCTTGTACGAAAGTGTGAGGATGGCATTACTTTATTAGTGGTCGCATGAGTATAATTGCCTCCGCTTTATAGCCCCATTTTGTAACACGCCAATAAATAACTAATAAGGAAGTCATAAACTATGAGCCTGTTTATGAGCCTCGTCGGAATGGTTGCACTGATTGCAATCGCAGTACTACTATCTGACAACCGCAAAGCTATTAATCTAAGAACAGTGGGTGGCGCTTTCGCTATCCAATTCGCACTTGGTGCATTCGTACTTTACATCCCTTGGGGTCGTGATCTACTTGCAGGTTTCTCTGCTGGTGTAGCAAACGTGATCGACTACGGTAAAGACGGTACTGGTTTCCTATTCGGCAGCCTAGTTAACTTCTCAGTTGACGGTATCGGTTTCATCTTTGCTTTCCAAGTACTACCAACTCTGATTTTCTTCTCTGCACTTATCTCTGTACTTTACTACATTGGTGTAATGCAAATTGTAATCAAAGTTCTTGGTGGTGGTCTTCAGAAAGCTCTAGGTACTTCTCGCGCCGAGTCTATGTCTGCAGCAGCAAACATTTTCGTTGGTCAAACAGAAGCACCTCTAGTTGTTCGTCCTTTTGTTCCTAAAATGACTAACTCTGAACTATTCGCAGTAATGTGTGGTGGTTTGGCTTCTGTAGCTGGTGGTGTACTAGCAGGTTACGCATCTATGGGTGTACCTCTAGAGTACCTAGTTGCAGCGTCATTCATGGCAGCACCTGGTGGTCTACTATTCGCTAAAATCATCAAGCCTGAAACAGATACGCCAGACGATAACATCGCTGACGAAATGGACGGTGGCGATGACAAACCAGCTAACGTTATCGACGCAGCAGCAGGTGGCGCATCAGTTGGTCTACAACTAGCTCTTAACGTTGGTGCAATGCTACTAGCATTCATCGGTCTAATTGCTCTAATCAACGGTATCCTTGGTGGCATCGGTGGTTGGTTCGGTATGGAACACCTAACTCTAGAACTTCTTCTAGGTTGGATCTTCGCACCGTTAGCATTCATCATTGGTGTTCCATGGGAAGAAGCAACTATCGCTGGTTCTTTCATTGGTCAGAAGACAGTTGTTAACGAATTCGTTGCATACCTAAACTTCGTACCATACATCGGTGAGAACGCTCAAATCGTTGAAGCGACTGGCCAAGTAATGTCTGTTAAGACTCAAGCAATTATCTCGTTCGCTCTATGTGGTTTCGCAAACCTTTCTTCAATTGCGATTCTTCTAGGTGGCCTAGGTGGTATTGCACCAAGCCGTCGCCACGACATCGCTCGTATGGGTGTTAAAGCGGTTATTGCTGGTACTCTATCTAACCTGATGGCAGCAACAATTGCTGGCTTCTTCCTGTCTTTCTAATTAGTTAGAAATCGATATATAGACGCCATAATAATATCGCCCCGTAGCAAGAAATTGCTGCGGGGCTTTTTTGTTTTTAGGCCCCATGATTTTTGCAAGAGCATGAACATATGCTCGGAGTCGAAAATGGGTCTAGAATGTTTTTTTGAGATACAAACCGTTTGCGTTCTAAGGAGCACTACAATTTATTGATGGATACCTATAATGTATAAGCTTAAGGGATAGGATATCTCTGTTGGCAAGAAAGTAACCGCTTGGATTTATCTAAGGTTATTCTTCTGGGATTAAGCCAAACTTAGCGATACGCTATAGATGTTAGACACAACATGACTGATTTGTTGTGCCATAGACCAAACTGGTACTGTGCGGTGACAAGGATTGCAATTGGTAGCGAAAGTTATCAAGTCTTCAGGGAACCAAGTCCGTTCATTTGTGGCTACTGAGCATTTTTAATTATCCATCTATACTGGATGGGTGGCGAAGTAGTTAACTATTTGAATATATTGATCGGAGATAGAAATGAGCGATTTAAAAGCAGCAGCTCTACGTGCACTTAAACTTATGGACCTAACGACGCTAAATGACGACGATACTACTGAGAAAGTAGTGGCGCTTTGTCATGACGCGAAGACTGCAGTTGGCAACACCGCTGCAATCTGTATTTACCCTCGCTTTATCCCAGCCGCTAAGAAAGCGTTGCGTGAGCAAGGTACTCCAGAAGTACGCATTGCGACTGTAACTAACTTCCCTCATGGTAATGACGACATCGAAATTGCTGTTGCAGAAACAAAAGCAGCGGTAGCGTACGGCGCAGACGAAGTTGACGTAGTATTCCCATACCGTGCTCTTATTGCTGGCAACGAAGAAGTTGGCTTTGAGCTAGTTAAACAATGTAAAGCAGCTTGTGGTGACATCACGCTTAAAGTGATCATCGAAACTGGTGAACTAAAAGAAGAAGCACTGATCAAGAAAGCTTCTCAAATCTGTATCGAAGCGGGTGCAAATTTCATCAAGACTTCAACAGGTAAAGTGCCAGTAAACGCAACTCCTGAGTTCGCGCGCATGATGCTTGAAGTTATTCGTGACATGGGCGTTGCTAAAACAGTTGGTTTCAAACCCGCTGGTGGCGTTCGTACAGCTGAAGATGCTCAAGCTTACCTAGCAATGGCTGATGAGCTACTAGGCGCTGAGTGGGCAGACAACATGCACTACCGTTTTGGTGCTTCAAGCCTACTGACTAACCTTCTTAATACATTAGAAGTGACAGACCAAACTGCTGATCCAGCAGCATACTAATTTACTCGTCATATTTGACGCCGCAGCGTTGTTGACTGCGTAAGTTCACCGGTTCGCCGGCCGTCCTAATCACATAGAGCCTCTATGTTCATAGGAATGAACTCACTGGCCGCCTAGCTGCAACGCCAAATATTTAGAGTACTGATAATAACAAGTCTGTTTGATGGAGTGGCGTTAAGTCACTCCATATTACCTCTTTATCCTACAACCATACTCGCTCAGAGTTTGGGAGGCACTAATGTATCTACCTCAAGAAATTATTCGCAGAAAACGTGATAACGAAGTACTGACCACAGAAGAAATTAACTTCTTCATCCAAGGTGTCGCTAAAAACACGGTTTCTGAAGGCCAAATTGCTGCATTCGCAATGGCTATCTTTTTTAATGAAATGACGATGCCAGAACGTATCGCACTAACATGTGCAATGCGCGATTCAGGCATGGTGATTGATTGGAGCCACATGAATTTTGATGGCCCAATCGTTGATAAACACTCTACTGGTGGTGTTGGTGATGTAACCTCTTTGATGCTTGGTCCTATGGTGGCAGCATGTGGCGGTTTCGTTCCAATGATCTCTGGTCGTGGTTTAGGCCACACTGGCGGTACGCTAGACAAGCTAGAATCTATCCCTGGTTACAACATTACACCCACCAACGATGTGTTTGGTGCAGTAACCAAAGAAGCTGGCGTGGCGATTATTGGCCAAACGGGCGACCTAGCACCGGCTGATAAGCGCGTTTACGCGACTCGTGATATCACAGCAACCGTAGATAACATCTCGCTAATCACTGCTTCAATCCTATCTAAGAAATTGGCTGCTGGCCTTGATTCTCTTGTGATGGACGTAAAAGTCGGTTCAGGCGCATTCATGCCAACGTATGAAGCCTCTGAAGAACTAGCGAAATCTATCGTTGCAGTAGCAAACGGTGCAGGCACTAAAACAACAGCAATCCTAACCGACATGAACCAAGTTCTGGCTTCTTCAGCGGGTAACGCAGTCGAAGTACGTGAAGCGGTTCAATTCCTAACTGGCGAATACCGCAACCCACGCTTGTTGGAAATCACGCTAGCGTCTTGCGCGGAAATGTTGGTGCTGGGTAACCTAGCAAAAGATTCAGATGAAGCGCGTGAAAAACTGATGGCAGTACTGGATAACGGTAAAGCAGCAGAGTGCTTCGGTAAGATGGTAGCGGGCCTTGGTGGTCCAGCAGATTTCGTAACGAACTACGATAACTACCTAGAAAAAGCAGAAATTGTTAAACCAGTGTACGCACTCGAAAGCGGTGTAGTATCAGCGATGGATACGCGTGCAATTGGTATGGCTGTCGTTGGTATGGGCGGTGGTCGCCGCGTAGCAACAGACAGCATTGATTACGCAGTCGGTTTTGATAGCTTCATTCGCCTTGGCGAAGTAGCAAGTGACGATAAACCATTAGCAATGATTCATGCTCGCAATGAACAACAGTGGCAAGAAGCTGCGACGGCATTACAAAATGCAATCACTGTGGGCGGAGAATATACAGCAACGCCAGACGTTTACCGTCAGATTCGTTCTGAAGACGTGTAAATAACAGATATCGGTATACCTCGTGTATACCGATAAACAGAGTTCTGGTGCAAAGAGCAATAAGTTGGTGAAGAAAATGAAAAGAGCATTTATTTTAGTTTTAGATTCATTCGGTATCGGTGAAACAGCAGATGCTGACACATTCGGCGATGTAGGTTCGGATACAATGGGTCACATTGCTGACCATTGTGATCAAGGTCTTGCAGATAACGCGGATCGAAAAGGTCCACTAACGCTGCCAAACCTGTCTAAGCTAGGTTTAGCGATGGCTCACAAAGAGTCTACAGGTCGCTTTGCTCCTGGTATGGATGCAGACGCTGAGATCATTGGCGCTTACGGTCACGCTGCTGAGCTGTCTTCTGGTAAAGACACGCCATCAGGTCACTGGGAAATCGCAGGTGTTCCTGTACTGTTTGACTGGGGCTACTTCACCGACAAAGAGAACAGCTTTCCAAAAGAACTGACTGACCGCATCCTTGAGCGTGCTGGTTTATCTGACTTCTTAGGTAACTGCCACTCATCGGGTACAGAAATCCTAGATAACCTAGGTGAAGAACATATGAAGACTGGCCTGCCAATCTTCTACACTTCTGCAGACTCTGTTTTCCAGATCGCTTGTCACGAAGAGACATTCGGCCTACAAAACCTATTAGACCTTTGTCAGATTGCTCGTGAAGAGCTAGCTGACTACAACATTGGTCGTGTTATCGCTCGTCCGTTTATTGGTGCTGGTAAAGGTCAATTCGAACGTACTGGTAACCGTCGCGATCTTTCTGTGGAGCCGCCAGCGGCAACTATTCTTCAGAAGCTGGTTGATGAGAAGGGCGGCAACGTTCACTCAATCGGTAAGATCTCTGATATCTACGCGGGTTGTGGTATCACTCAGAAAACCAAAGCAACAGGTATCCCTGCACTATTTGAAGCAACCAAAGAAGCGATCACTGAAGCGGGCGACAACACTATCGTGTTCACTAACTTCGTTGATTTCGACTCAGCATACGGCCACCGTCGTGATGTTGCCGGTTACGCAGCGGCACTTGAGTACTTCGATGGTCGCATCAATGAAATCATCGATATGATGAAAGAAGATGATGTGCTTATCCTAACGGCAGACCACGGTTGTGACCCAACATGGCCGGGTTCAGACCATACTCGTGAGCATATTCCAGTGATTGTTTACGGTAACAAGGTCCCAGCTGGCTCTCTAGGCCGTCGCGATACCTTCGCTGATATCGGTCAAAGCTTAGCGTCATACTTTGGCACATCGCCAATGGGATACGGTACAAGCTTTTTATAATAGTTAGCTAGAGAGAGGGAAACCTCTCTCTTCTTTTTTGTTTTGAGATTAAGGATATTTTCAATGGCTACTCCACATATTAATGCTGAAATGGGTGATTTCGCTGACGTAGTTCTAATGCCAGGCGATCCACTACGTGCTAAATACATTGCTGAAACCTTCTTAGAAGAAGTGGTTCAGGTGTGTGATGTTCGTAATATGTTTGGTTACACCGGTACTTATAAAGGTCGTAAGGTTTCGGTAATGGGACATGGTATGGGCATTCCATCTTGTTCTATTTACGCGACTGAACTGATCAAAGACTTTGGTGTAAAGAAGATCATTCGTGTCGGCAGTTGTGGTGCAGTGAGCGAAGATATCAAAGTGCGTGATGTGGTGATCGGCATGGGCGCATGTACTGACTCTAAAGTGAACCGTATTCGCTTTAAAGGTCATGACTTTGCGGCTATCGCAGATTACAAAATGGTGCGCGCAGCAGAAGATGCAGCCAAAGCTCGTGGTGTCGACGTCAAAGTTGGCAACCTTTTCTCTGCTGAACTGTTTTACACGCCAGATCCTGACATGTTCGAAGTGATGGACAAATACGGCATTGTTGGCGTAGAGATGGAAGCGGCAGGTATCTACGGTGTGTGTGCTGAATACGGCGCAAAAGCTCTGACGATTTGTACTGTTTCTGATCACATCAAAACCGGTGAGCAAACCACATCTGATGAACGTCAAACGACCTTCAATGACATGATGATTATTGCTCTCGACTCAGTGCTGCTTGGCGACCAAGAATAATTATTTTGCTATAGCTTGATAAGCTAACAGATAACAAAAAGCCCCGTCGCTGCCTGAGCGTCGGGGCTTTTTATTGGTAATGATTTATTACTGAGTGCTATTTCTTGATTTCTCGAAAGCTATGTGATTTCAATCGAAATAAATCATTTTGCCTAATTCGAGGTTTTTATTTCATGATTCCAAGGTCAAAAGCCCAAGGTCTAAGGCTCTATGAGAGAGCTTATGAGTTTGCATTCTTAAGCAGTAAGTTCTCACCAGACTTGGTTTTTCTTCTACGAATGAGCATGACGAACAGCACACCACTGACAAACCCCATCAAGACCATGCCGATCATGTAGCGATCGCTCTTACGGTAATGGTGATCAGAAATCGCCGTCATTTTTCCTGTTTCAAAAGTCACTCGAATAAAGCCGATGATCGTTTTTTCTGGCGAGTAGATAGGTTCAACTAATTGCTGCCTGCCGATACTTGCTGTTGAAAGTGGCGTGTCTAAGCCCAGAACTTCGCGTACCGAGAGTGCTTTTTCGCTCGAAGCCAGTCGAATCCCCTCTGCATCATAGATGGTGGTATCGAATACCAGTCGATCTTGAGAAAGCTGATTAGTCAGTTCAAGCAGTCGTTCTTGATCTTGTTGGGTGATCGCTTTGCTGGCCGAAAGCGAGGCTTGCGAGATAAGTAATTTAGTCAGCGTCTCTAGCTGCTTTGCTTGGATTTTCTCGTTACCTTTACTGATCACGACCGTATTTTTAATCGTTACAACGAACATAGTAGCCAGCAAAATGAGGGCTAGCATTCGTAAAGCGTTACGTATTGAGAACAATGATTCATTCATGTTTCACGAAGCCTGAAATAAACAAATGTTATGATTAAGACATATTGAGACTTGCGTTTTCAAATTGCAATAGGTTAACGTTTAGCATAGTTAATTAGGAATCATACACATGGACGCTCAGAAATATCTGCCGATTAAAAGGCATACAACATTATTAACTCGACTCCCCGAGACTCGTTTCGCTTCTCAACTCGCTAAAGCCAAAGCCAACTGGATTGTATTCGGCGAGTACTTGTCTCCTCAATCTTTTGATGACATCGACTTTTTCACAGGCACTTACAACACCATTCTTGATACGTGGAAAGTTGGGCATTATGAAGTGGCGCTGATGTCTGGAAACTTAACCCCAGCACACGAAGAAATCCTACAGGCCTTAAAGCTTGATTATGCTTGCCTTAGCGAGGTCCCAGACTTATCTAAGCCAGGTTTGATTGTGATGGATATGGATTCCACAGCGATTCAAATTGAATGTATTGATGAAATAGCAAAGTTAGCGGGTGTTGGAGAGTTAGTCTCTGAGATCACGGAGCGAGCGATGCAAGGTGAACTCGACTTTGAACAGAGCTTACGCCAGCGAGTCGGCGCACTTAAAGGTGCTGATGAAGCTATCTTAGAACAAGTTCGTCAGTCACTGCCTTTCATGCCTGACTTAGTAGAACTCGTGAACACACTGAATAAGCTGGGTTGGAAAACGGCGATTGCGTCTGGTGGTTTCACATACTTCTCTGATTACTTAAAAGATACGCTTGAGCTTGACCATGCTCAGTCAAATACTCTCGAAATCGTTAGCGGCAAACTGACAGGCGAAGTGTTAGGTGATGTTGTTTCGGCGCAGACCAAAGCGGATATCTTGGTAGAACTTGCTGAAGAGTATGAGCTGGAACTGCACAACACCGTTGCAGTAGGTGATGGTGCCAATGATTTGGTGATGATGCGATCTGCGGGTTTAGGCATTGCCTATCATGCGAAACCTAAAGTAGAGCAACAAGCTCAAACCGCTGTGCGTTACGCGGGTTTAGGAGGCGTGCTGTGTATCTTGTCTGGCGTATTAGCTAAGCAGCAAAAAATCAGCTGGCAAGCGAAGCCTTAGTCATCTTCGTTAAGCGCGAAACAAGAGCGCATTTACAACGGACACAAAAAAGCAGGCGATGAGCCTGCTTTTTTATTTTTGTCTCTGGAACATGGATGACTTAGGCCGATAGTCCAGAGGCTTTGATTAGCGAGTCAGCTCTAATCGAATCAGCACTTCATCAGTAATATCTTCTATCTCGCCATAGCCGATAAAAGCGGTAATTTCGTTCTCTAGTTTTTTCGCTTGATGCATACTGATTCGAGATAACTCTTCTAAGTCTGACTGGAACAAGCTGGTCAAAGGATTGAAGATAGGCGCTGTCGTAACTCGCAATACATACACATCACCTAAATGTTGTGCCTTCTTAATGAATAAGATGCGCTCTTTTGCAGACGCGAAATCTTTGACCAATTTAGTGTGTACAGATTGGATCTTGTCGCCAAATTTAACCGCAGCAATGTACACATCATGATGTTTAGGCTCGGCACCTTGAATCTTTTTCAGTGGCTCCGCCAATAGCGAATTAGAGTGGCCTTTGAAAATCGGTTCCAGTGAAAACTTTTGGTTGTGACCAAGCTTAGCGAGCAGCGCTAGATGCTTATTCAGCGGGAAGTTCACACCAATAATCTTACAACGTAGTGTTGAGCTTGGTTTATCAATGAATATTGGGTTACTGACCATCTTGCTCAACAGAATATTATGCAGAGATTCAAGGAGCGAGTGGGTTGGCAATATCTCTTGTTTCTTAACCAGTTTGCTTTGGTTTTGATCGATCAGGCCATTTAAGAATGCGATGGTACGCATTGTTTTGGCGTTCTCAGCGATAACCAATTGCACATTACGACCGTTGGGGCTTACTCGAATAACATGATAAGGAACCGTACTGAGCGGTAGCTTTTTGTCATAGAGTTGCAGCTCATTGAAGTTCACCAACACAGGGTCATTAATCTTCAAAACCATTGGGTGTTCAAGGGTAACGCTAAGACCACGTTTAGAAATGTCTAAGGTGTTTCCATTCGCAGCCGCTCCGTCTTGAGAGGTCAGTTGCAGCGGCGATTTAAATTGGTATCTCGGTTCTTTACGGCGAGTTTGAGAGTCAAAGTAGATACTTTGAATATTGCCTACTACAGAACGCGGGTGACGGAAGCGGTTCAGTTCACTGCTTGGAATGCGCGGTTTTTCACTCAATAGATAGTCAGCCGCGCTTTCGTGGTCGCCAATCTCTTGCAAGATTCCACAATGCGTCAGTTGTGCTGAGCTTTGAGCCAGCGTATCCGAGTGCTTGGCTAAGGCTTGTCTTTCGGTATCCGATAGTTCGAATACCGAGAACTTAAACGCTTTCCAACTGGTGCGTTTGCCACCTATGTGCCAAAACAGCTGTCTTTGTTCACGAGAGGCTTCTGGTAGCATCATCGAATAGAACAAAGTCTTATTTTGATGTTCATGAGTAAACGAATAGATGACGTTACTTGTGCCTTTAACGCCAGGCTTAGCAAGCAGGTTCATGCGTTGCTCGTTAAATAGAGTCCCTAGCGCTTGCTGGTTTCGCTCATCATGCCAGTATTGCCACAATGGATGGTTATTATCGGTTAGCAATGCCAGTTTAAGTTCGCTACCACTGAAGAACAGCGGAAGGTTGCAGGTGTGTTTGAGATAGGTATGTTCGATGCCTCGAGTACGAGTTCGAATAAAACGGTCTTGATTCTCGTGACTGGTTTTCTTGCTAGAGCTATTCAAAGATTCATCAAGCAAGCGAGCAACGAGGCTTGAATCGCCAATCTTGATCGTTCTCAGGAACTTAACGGCATTATTTTCGTAAGACTCGTCAATGCCCAGCACTCGAAACTCCACGATGTCGTTGCTGTCTGTCTCCAAAGACTTCTCAACAAGCTCTGTGAATTTTACTTCAATGATTTCGCCAAGGTTATATCTAAAGGCACTTGGTACTTTGAATTTGGCACCCGAAGGCGAAATGTCGACTGTCACACCGTGTAGGCTTTGACCTTTAGATGTGGTGATCTCAACCTGAGAGCTGATCTTGAGTCGGTTTTCTTGACGTTTTAGGTCATAGCCTAGGTTGATGGCTTCGGCTTCATAAGGGCTATTCGCACTGGTGATGTCGTTGTTGTCTTGGGAAGACGTTTTAACAATATTACGAAGCGGCTGAGTTCGCGGGGTCATGACTAGCTCCCACGTGCCTTCGGTATAGCCTTTAAATTTTTTGGTACCACGCTGATACGCATTTAACGCAATATCATCAAGCCAGTGTTTACGTCCATCGAGAGTAAATTGACGGCACTCATTATCAATACGTCCGCGTAAATCAATGCTCTTTGTACACGGAGCCATGATACGATTCAGTTCCATTTTAACGAGCAATTTCAGAGACGGGGATTCACCTTCTGTCATTTGAGAAAGAAGGAAGTCGAAATCCTCAGCGTGATAGGCTGGGATGAGTCGCTCTGCTACAGATAGAATTTCAGATTGCTGCATACTTTTCTTGTTAGAATGGACGGTACGTTAATGTTATCGACTAGTTTAAATCGATCTTTAAGTATAAGTGGTATGACTGCAACTTTTATTTTCACCCGTACGGTCAAATAAGTCACAAATTGACAACATCATTGTGTAACTGAGTAAATTATTGAGGTTTTATGGCTAAGGCAAAACGAGCTTATGTGTGTAATGACTGTGGTGCTGACTTTCCGCGTTGGCAGGGACAGTGCAATGCATGTGGTGCTTGGAACACGATTACAGAAGTTAGGCTAGCGGCTTCACCTCAAGTTGCGCGTAATGAACGACTCAGTGGTGGTTACGCGGGTGGCACAACGGAATCTTCGGTTCAAACACTCTCTGAGATTGACCTGCAAGAAGTCCCTCGCTTTAGTAGCGGCTTCAAAGAGCTCGACCGTGTACTTGGTGGCGGTGTCGTTCCTGGCGCTGCGATTCTGATCGGTGGTAATCCCGGTGCAGGTAAATCAACCCTGTTACTGCAGACCATGTGTCAGCTTTCTTCGCAATTACCGACTCTCTATGTCACTGGGGAAGAATCCTTACAGCAGGTAGCGATGCGTGCCTCTCGGCTTGGCTTACCAAAAGAGCACCTAAAAATGCTCTCTGAAACCAACGTAGACAAAATCTGTCAGGTCGCCGAGAAAGAGCAACCTAAGATAATGGTTATCGACTCGATCCAAGTTATGCATGTCGCTGATGTTCAATCATCGCCAGGCAGTGTTGCTCAAGTTCGTGAGTCAGCAACCGCACTAACGCGCTATGCGAAACAGAATAACGTTGCTGTGTTCTTAGTTGGACATGTAACTAAAGACGGTACACTGGCTGGCCCTAAGGTACTTGAGCACATTATTGACTGTTCCGTGTTGTTAGATGGCGGAACCGATAGCCGCTTTAGAACGCTGCGCAGTCACAAGAACCGTTTTGGTGCGGTGAATGAGCTTGGTGTGTTTGCGATGACAGGTCAAGGCCTTAAAGAAGTCAGCAACCCATCCGCTATTTTCTTGTCTCGCGGTGAAGAAGAAACCTCAGGCAGTTCAGTGATGGTGGTTTGGGAAGGGACGCGTCCACTTCTTGTTGAAATCCAAGCGCTGGTGGACTATTCGCAGCTGGCAAACCCGCGTCGTGTCGCGGTTGGTCTTGAGCAAAATCGACTGTCATTGTTATTAGCAGTGCTGCATAAACATGGCGGCTTACAAATGGCTGACCAAGATGTGTTTGTGAATGTCGTTGGTGGTGTTAAAGTAACCGAAACCAGCGCAGATCTAGCATTAGTGATGGCATTACTTTCTAGCTTTAGAGACCGAGCACTACCGAAAGATGTGGTTGTGTTTGGTGAAGTAGGCCTTGCGGGTGAGATTCGACCAGTACCAAGTGGACAAGAGCGTTTGAATGAAGCGTTTAAGCATGGTTTTAAGAGGGCGATAGTGCCTGCTGCGAACATGCCTAAAGGCGGCATTCCTGGAATGCAGATCCACGGGGTCAAAAAATTATCAGAGGCAATTAATGCTTTTGATGAGTTGTAATTGAGCTCACTTCAGCTACTCTATACAGCAGAAAATCAGTCTAACTTGAACGCTAATTGCGCTTTAGGTTAGCACTAAACCTAACAATCATTTAGATTGTTTCTACAGATTGCCTTTTCGTTTTTGTTACGAAAAGGCAAAGTTTTTTAGTCCCAAATGCATGCAAAGCTATCAGTCCTCACAGATTGTGATATACTCTGCGCGCATTTTATATCCTATTAACAGAGTAAGACAATGGCAGATTTATCGAAATACAGAAACATTGGTATTTTCGCGCACGTTGATGCGGGTAAAACAACTACCACTGAGCGTATCCTTAAGCTAACTGGTCAGATCCACAAGACTGGTGAAGTACATGATGGCGAATCAACTACTGACTTCATGGAACAGGAAGCTGAGCGCGGAATTACTATCCAATCAGCAGCTGTAAGCTGTTTCTGGAACGGTCACCGTCTAAACGTTATCGATACTCCTGGACACGTTGACTTCACAGTTGAAGTATACCGTTCTCTTAAAGTACTTGATGGCGGTATCGGTGTATTCTGTGGTTCTGGTGGTGTTGAACCACAATCAGAAACTAACTGGCGCTACGCTAACGAATCAGAAGTATCTCGTCTGATCTTCGTTAACAAACTAGACCGTATGGGTGCAGATTTCTACAACGTTGTTGACCAAGTTAAAAACGTTCTAGGCGCAACTCCTCTAGTTATGGTTCTACCAATCGGCCGCGAAGATGAATTCGTGGGTGTTGTAGACCTTCTAAGCCGTAAAGCATACGTTTGGGATGACACTGGTCTTCCTGAAAACTACGAAATCCTAGATGTTCCTGCGGACATGGTAGACGACGTAGAGCAATACCGTGAAGAGCTAATCGAAACTGCTGTAGAGCAAGACGATGACCTAATGGAAGCTTACATGGAAGGTGAAGAGCCTTCTATCGAAGACATCAAGCGTTGTATCCGTAAAGGTACTCGTGACCTAGCGTTCTTCCCGACTTACTGTGGTTCTGCATTCAAGAACAAGGGTGTTCAAATCATCCTTGACGCTGTTGTAGATTACCTACCTTCTCCAACTGAAGTTGATCCTCAACCTCTAATGGACGAGAACGGTGAAGAAACTGGTAAGCACGCTATCGTTTCTACTGAAGAAACGTTTAAAGCTCTTGCATTCAAAATCATGGATGACCGTTTCGGTGCTCTAACTTTCGTTCGTATTTACTCTGGTAAATTGAACAAAGGCGACACGATTCTTAACTCATTCACAGGTAAAACTGAGCGTGTTGGCCGTATGGTTGAGATGCAAGCTGATGACCGTAACGAACTAACTAGCGCACAAGCTGGTGACATCATTGCGATCGTTGGTATGAAGAACGTGCAAACAGGTCACACTCTATGTGATCCTAAAGATCAAGTAACGCTTGAGCCAATGGTTTTCCCAACTCCAGTAATCTCTATCGCTGTATCTCCAAAAGATAAAGGCGGTTCTGAGAAAATGGGTATCGCGATCGGTAAAATGGTTGCAGAAGATCCATCTTTCCAAGTTGAAACTGACGAAGAAACTGGCGAAACTATCCTGAAAGGTATGGGTGAGCTTCACCTAGACATCAAGGTAGATATCCTTAAGCGTACTTACGGCGTTGACCTAACAGTTGGTGCTCCTCAAGTTGCTTACCGTGAAACTATCACTCAAGCAATTGAAGATAGCTACACGCATAAGAAACAGTCTGGTGGTTCTGGTCAATTCGGTAAGATCGATTACCGTATCAAGCCTGGCGAACCTGGTTCTGGCTTTACGTTCTCTTCAAAAGTTGTTGGCGGTAACGTACCTAAAGAATTCTGGCCTGCTGTTGAGAAAGGCTTTGCTGGCATGATGGAAAACGGCGTACTAGCTGGCTTCCCTACGCTAGACGTTGAAGTTGAACTTTACGATGGTGGTTTCCACGCAGTCGATTCATCTGCAATCGCATTTGAAATCGCAGCGAAAGGTGCATTCCGTCAATCTATGCCTAAAGCTGGCGCGCAACTTCTTGAGCCAATCATGAACGTTGACGTATTTACTCCAGAAGATCACGTTGGTGATGTTATCGGTGACCTTAACCGTCGTCGTGGCATGATCAAAGATCAACAAGCTGGCGTAACTGGCGTTCGTATTAAAGCTGACGTACCACTTTCAGAAATGTTTGGTTACATCGGTCACCTACGTACAATTACTTCAGGCCGTGGCCAATTCTCTATGGAATTCGCACAGTACTCTCCATGTCCAATGAACGTGGCAGAAGAAGTAATCGCTAAAGTTAAAGCAGAAAAAGAAGCTGGTAAGTAATTAGCCCTTTTCTAAATTAACTAAAAAAGCCCCGCAAGTGAAAGCTTGCGGGGCTTTTTGTTACTTGTAACATACTGCGAGATGCGAGATGCGAGATGCGAGATGCGAGATGCGAGATGCGAGATGCGAGATGCGAG
>NZ_JAPNXR010000047.1:0-161483 GCF_030397615.1 Vibrio sp. 14N.309.X.WAT.E.F5
AGATACGAGATACGAGATACGAGATACGAGATACGAGATACGAGATACGAGATACGAGATACGAGATACGAGATACGAGATACGAGATATTTTTGAAAAATGAAGCAGAGAAGGCAAGAATAAATGCCAAACATCGTGGTACAAGTTTCTTACTCTAAAGACACAAAATCCAGATACAAAAAAGCCGAGCTAATGCTCGGCTTTTGTATTAAGAATCTAGTATAGATTACTCAGCAGCTTCTTCAGCAGCTGGGCGATCTACAAGCTCAATGTAAGCCATTGGAGCTTTATCACCAGTACGGAAACCACATTTAAGAATGCGAGTGTAACCACCTTGGCGAGCCGCGAAACGCGGGCCTAGTTCATTAAATAGTTTTGCCACAACTTCGTTATCACGAGTGCGAGCAAATGCAAGACGACGGTTAGCAACACTGTCTGTCTTAGCTAGGGTAATCAACGGCTCAATTACGCGACGTAGTTCTTTTGCTTTAGGCACGGTAGTTTTGATAACTTCGTGACGAACAAGAGAGCTAGCCATGTTGCTGAACATCGCTTTGCGATGACTGCTGTTGCGGTTGAGTTGACGACCACTTTTACGATGGCGCATGACCTAATCCTTCTAACTTTTCGATTAATCTTCAGCGATTGACGCTGGTGGCCAGTTTTCTAGGCGCATGCCTAGAGAAAGACCACGTGAAGCAAGCACATCTTTAATCTCTGTAAGAGATTTCTTACCAAGGTTTGGCGTTTTAAGTAGCTCAACCTCAGTGCGCTGTACAAGATCACCGATGTAGTGAATCGCTTCTGCTTTCAAACAGTTAGCAGAGCGAACTGTTAGTTCAAGATCGTCTACAGGACGCAGTAGGATAGGATCGAATTCTGGCTTCTCTTCCTTCTCCTCAGGTACACGTACATCACGAAGATCTACGAACGCATCCAGTTGTTCAGCTAAAATAGTAGCTGCACGACGGATTGCTTCCTCAGGTTCAAGAGTACCGTTCGTTTCCATATCGATAACAAGCTTGTCTAAGTCAGTACGTTGTTCTACACGTGCCGCTTCTACAGCGTAGGCGATTTTATCGACCGGGCTGTAAGTAGCGTCAACAAGTAGACGACCGATTGGACGCTCATCTTCTTCAGTATGGATACGAGCTGAAGCTGGAACGTAACCACGACCACGTTCAACTTTGATACGCATAGCGATCTCAGCGTTGTCATCCGTTAGGTGACAAATAACGTGCTCAGGGTTAGCGATCTCTACATCACCATCGTGGGTGATGTCACCTGCAACAACAGGGCCTGAGCCTGATTTGTTCAGTGTAATAAACACTTCATCTTTGCCTTCAGCAACGCGTACAGCCAAACCTTTAAGGTTTAGAAGGATTTCTAGGATATCTTCCTGAACGCCTTCTTTAGTGCTGTATTCGTGTAGCACACCTTCGATTTCAACTTCTGTTACGGCACAACCCGGCATAGAAGATAGAAGAATGCGGCGAAGAGCATTACCTAGAGTATGGCCGAAACCGCGCTCTAATGGCTCAAGAGTTACTTTCGCGTGTGTCGTATTGATCTGTTCAATGTCAACAAGACGCGGCTTAAGAAATTCTGTTACAGAACCCTGCATTGTGTCCTCTCTTTTTTTAACCTTACTTAGAGTAAAGTTCGACGATCAAGTGTTCATTGATGTCAGCTGATAGGTCAGAACGCTCAGGCATACGCTTGAATGTACCTTCCATCTTGCTAGCATCTACTTCAATCCAAGTTGGCTTTTCACGTTGTTCAGCAACTTCTAGAGCCGCTTTAATACGAGATTGCTGTTTAGCTTTCTCGCGGATAGAAACAACGTCGTTTGCCGCTACTTTGAAAGAAGGAACGTTTACAACTTTACCGTTAACTAGAATAGACTTGTGGCTAACTAGTTGACGAGATTCAGCACGAGTAGCGCCAAAGCCCATACGGTAAACTACGTTATCAAGACGACCTTCAAGAAGCTGAAGCAGGTTTGCACCTGTGTTGCCTTTAAGACGTGCAGCTTCTTTGTAGTAGTTGCGGAATTGTTTTTCTAGAACGCCGTAAATACGACGAACTTTTTGCTTCTCACGAAGCTGAACGCCATACTCAGATAGACGACCGCGACGAGCGCCGTGTACACCTGGTGCGTTATCAATTTTACACTTGGTATCGATCGCACGGACACCAGACTTAAGGAATAAGTCAGTACCTTCGCGACGGCTAAGCTTCAGCTTAGGACCCAAATATCTTGCCATGATCTTTCTCCAATATTCCTAGAAACGAAACTTAAACGCGACGTTTCTTAGGTGGACGACAACCGTTATGAGGGATTGGTGTCGCATCAACAATGTTAGTGATACGGAAACCAGCAGCGTTCAGTGCACGAACAGTAGATTCGCGACCTGGACCTGGACCCTTAACCATAACTTCCAAGTTCTTTAGGCCATATTCTTTAGCCATTTCACCACAACGCTCAGCTGCAACTTGTGCTGCGAACGGAGTAGATTTACGAGAACCACGGAAACCTGAACCACCAGCTGTAGCCCATGCAAGAGCGTTGCCTTGACGGTCAGTGATAGTTACGATTGTGTTGTTGAAAGAAGCATGGATGTGCGCTACGCCATCAGCTACTTGCTTGCGTACGCGCTTACGCGCGCGAGTTGGTTGTTTTGCCATTGTACTCTACCTTATCCGACTATTTCTTGATCGGCTTGCGCGGACCCTTACGGGTGCGAGCGTTGGTTTTAGTACGCTGTCCACGTAGTGGTAGACTGCGACGATGACGAAGACCGCGGTAACAGCCAAGGTCCATAAGACGCTTGATGTTCATCGATACTTCACGACGTAGATCACCTTCTACAGTGTACTTAGCTACACCATCACGCAGTTGATCGATCTGCTCTTCAGTTAGTTCACTGATCTTAGCATCTTCAGCAATACCCACTTCAGCTAGAATAGCTTGAGAGCGAGTTTTACCGATACCGTAGATTGCAGTAAGTGCAATTACAGAATGCTTATGATCAGGAATGTTAATGCCGGCTATACGGGCCATTATTCACTCCTAAGGGGTTCATAAAAGAATTATCCGCAGCAAAGCCCGTGATGGATACGCTGCGGCATACTACTTCTTTTGCACGCAAAAGGTAGGCCGAGGAATATACTCGACTCTACCTTGTATTTCAAGTAAAAATTTCTGCTAATTAGCCTTGGCGTTGCTTATGCTTTGGCTCACTGCAAATCACGCGAACGACACCGTTACGCTTGATAACTTTACAGTTACGGCAGATTTTTTTAACGGAAGCACGAACTTTCATTGCTAAACTCCGTAATGGAATCTAAATGCTACAACCGGATTAACGGCCGTAACCTTTAAGATTCGCTTTCTTTAACACAGAATCATACTGTTGTGACATCAGATGAGTCTGTACCTGTGCCATGAAATCCATGATAACAACCACTACGATTAGTAGGGATGTGCCGCCAAAGTAGAAACGAACGTTCCACGCGACCATCATGAACTCAGGAATCAGACATATAAAAGTAATGTATAGAGCGCCCGCTAGGGTTAGTCTAGTCATCACTTTATCGATATATTTCGCTGTCTGCTCACCTGGGCGGATACCGGGTACGAATGCACCAGACTTCTTCAAGTTATCAGCTGTTTCACGTGGGTTAAACACCAACGCTGTATAGAAGAAACAGAAGAAGATTATAGCTGCTGCATAAAGCATTACATACAAAGGTTGACCTGGGCTAAGAGCTAATGACACGTCAGTTAACCAACCGAACGCGCTGCTTTCACCATTTTGACCAAACCATTGCGCTAATGTTCCTGGGAACAAAATAATACTTGATGCAAAAATCGCTGGTATAACACCTGCCATATTAATCTTAAGTGGCAAGTGAGAACTTTGTGCTGCAAACACTTTACGACCTTGTTGACGCTTCGCATAGTTAACGACGATACGACGTTGACCACGCTCCATGAAAACCACGAAGTAAATTACAGCAAAAGACAATACCGCGATAAACAACAGAAGAAGCACATGCAATTCACCTTGACGCGCTTGCTCGATTGTTTGACCGATTGCAGAAGGCAATCCAGCAACAATACCTGCAAAAATCAGAATGGAAATACCATTACCGATTCCTCGCTCAGTGATTTGTTCACCTAACCACATCAAAAACATGGTACCAGTTACTAAACTCACGGTAGCAATAAGCGTAAACATGGTTTGGTTGATAACAACCAGATTGTCGACCATGTTTGGTAAGCCTGTTGCAATACCAATAGCTTGGAATGTTGCAAGTACAAGCGTGCCGTAGCGTGTATATTGGCTTATCTTACGACGGCCTGCTTCACCCTCTTTCTTGAGTTCCGCTAACGCTGGATGAACTACAGTTAGCAATTGGACTACGATCGATGCCGAAATGTACGGCATGATACCCAATGCTAATATAGATGCACGCTCAAGAGCACCACCGGAGAACATGTTAAACATTTCTACGATGGTACCTTTTTGCTGATCGAACAAATCGGCAAGTACAGCTGCGTCAATACCAGGGATCGGCACAAAAGAGCCGGCTCGGAATACTAAAAGTGCACCAATTACGAATAACAAGCGCGACTTTAATTCACTTAAGCCGCTCTGAGCACTACGAAAATCTTTTCCTGGTTTCTTAGCCATCTGTACCTCGTTCCTCGAGATTATTCCTCGATTTTACCGCCTGCAGCTTCGATTGCAGCTTTAGCGCCTTTAGTCACGCGTAGACCTTTAACAGTCACAGCTTTGCTTAGGTCACCAGAAAGAACGATCTTAACAAACTCGATGTTCTTAGTGATAACGTTAGCAGCTTTAAGGCTGTTAAGATCAACTACGTCACCTGTTACTTTCGCTAGCTCAGCTAGACGAACTTCAGCAGACACTAGGCTCTTACGAGAAGTGAAACCGAATTTAGGTAGACGTTGTTTTAGAGGCATTTGACCGCCTTCAAAACCTGGACGAACAGAGCCGCCAGAACGTGACTTTTGACCTTTGTGACCGCGGCCACCTGTTTTACCAAGGCCAGAACCGATACCACGACCTACACGCTTCTTAGAAGGTTTAGAGCCAGCAGCCGGTGATAGAGTATTCAAACGCATTCTGATTACTCCTCAATCTTAACCATGTAGTAAACCTTGTTGATCATACCGCGTACGCACGGTGTATCTTCAAGTTCTACTGTATGGTTGATGCGACGAAGACCTAGACCTTTAAGACACGCTTTGTGCTTAGGTAGGCGACCAATTGAGCTTTTAGTTTGAGTTACTTTAATAGTTGCCATCGTGTTCTTACTCCGAAATAGATTCAACAGTTAGACCACGTTTAGCAGCAACCATTTCTGGTGACTTAACGTCTACTAGAGCACCAATCGTTGCGCGAACAACGTTGATTGGGTTCGTTGAACCGTATGCTTTAGAAAGTACGTTATGTACGCCTGCAACTTCAAGTACGGCACGCATTGCACCACCGGCAATAACACCTGTACCTTCAGCAGCTGGTTGCATGTAAACTTTAGAGCCCGAATGACGACCTTTCACCGGGTGGTGAAGA
Source organism: Vibrio sp. 14N.309.X.WAT.E.F5 (assembly GCF_030397615.1). NCBI lineage: Bacteria > Pseudomonadati > Pseudomonadota > Gammaproteobacteria > Vibrionales > Vibrionaceae > Vibrio > Vibrio sp. 14N.309.X.WAT.E.F5. Next base: position 5,607 of record NZ_JAPNXR010000047.1, read on the forward strand.
GTGCCTTCGTTAAGCGCAACAGTAACCATGTTACGACGCGCTTTTTCCATTGCTTTTTGAATCGCAGCAGGTACTTCACGAGCTTTGCCGTAACCGAAACCTACGCGACCATTACCGTCACCAACTACTGTTAGTGCAGTGAAGCTCATGATTCGACCACCTTTAACCGTCTTAGATACACGGTTAACAGCGATCAGCTTTTCTTGCAAATCATTAGCTTGTTGTTGTTCTTTAGCCATCTTCCAACCCTACCTTAGAATTTCAGACCAGCTTCGCGAGCAGAATCTGCTAGCGCCGCTACTCGACCGTGGTATTGGAAACCAGAACGATCAAATGCAACTGTAGCTACGCCTTTTTCAAGAGCGCGCTCAGCAACAGCTTTACCAACTGCTTTAGCTGCATCAACGTTACCAGTGTTCTTAACTTGCTCACGGATCGCTTTTTCTACAGTAGAAGCAGCTGCGATAACCTCAGAGCCGTTTGCCGAGATAACTTGAGCGTAAACGTGGCGAGGAGTACGGTGTACTACCAAGCGAGTTGCGCCAAGTTCTGCAATCTTACGACGTGCACGTGTAGCACGACGGATGCGAGATGCTTTCTTATCCATAGTGATACCTTACTTCTTCTTAGCTTCTTTAGTACGCACATTTTCATCTGCGTAACGAACACCTTTACCTTTGTAAGGCTCAGGAGCACGGTAAGAACGAATGTCAGCCGCAACTTGACCTACTACTTGCTTATCGCAACCAGTAATGATGATCTCAGTTTGGCTAGGGCACTCAGCTTTAATACCTTCAGGTAGAGCGTGCTCTACTGGGTGAGAAAAACCAAGAGTTAGAGCTACAGTATTGCCTTTCATAGCAGCACGGTAACCAACACCCTTAAGAGTTAGCTTCTTAGTGAAGCCCTCAGTAACACCCACAACCATGTTATTAACTAGAGCGCGAGCTGTACCAGCCTGTGCCCATGCGTTAGTAACGCCTTCTTTCGGACCGAAAGTAAGGTTGGTTTCTTCCTGTGCAATAACTACGGCGCTGTTAAGAACGCGAGTAAGCTCACCTTTGCTACCTTTTACAGTAACTTCTTGGCCGTTTAGTTTCACCTCTACGCCAGCTGGAATAGCGACAGGTGCTTTAGCAACACGAGACATAATCTACTCCTTAAGCTACGTAACAGATGATTTCACCGCCAAGACCTGCTTTACGAGCAGCACGGTCAGACATCAGACCCTTGGAAGTAGAAACAACTGCAATACCAAGACCACCCATCACTGTAGGTAAAGAGTCTTTATTCTTATAAACTCTTAGACCAGGACGTGATACACGCTTGATTTGCTCGATTACAGGTTTAGCTTGGAAGTACTTAAGAGTAACTTCTAGCTCAGGTTTTGCTTCGCCGTCAACAGCGAAGTCTACGATGTAACCTTCAGCTTTAAGTAATGCAGCAATTGCAACTTTAAGCTTTGAAGAAGGCATTTTTACAGCAACTTTGTTTGCTGCCTGACCGTTGCGAACGCGGGTCAGCATATCCGAAATCGGATCTTGCATGCTCATAAGATTTACTCCAAATGATTAAGTGGCAATTACCAGCTAGCCTTACGAAGACCCGGAATCTCGCCTTTCATGCAAGCTTCGCGAACCTTAATACGGCTTAGACCGAATTTACGTAGGTAACCGTGTGGACGACCAGTTTGGTTGCAACGGTTGCGCTGACGTGATGCACTTGAATCACGTGGAAGAGATTGCAGTTTAAGAACCGCATTCCAACGATCTTCTTCAGATGCGTTTACATCGCTAATGATAACTTTTAGCGCAGAACGCTTTTCAGCGAACTTAACTACTAGTTTTGCACGTTTAGCTTCACGTGCTTTCATTGATTGTTTAGCCATAACAGTAACCCTACCCTTACTTACGGAATGGGAAGTTAAAGGCAGCCAGCAGAGCTCGGCCTTCCTCATCGGATCCCGCAGATGTCGTGATAGTAATATCAAGACCGCGGACACGATCGACTTTATCGTAGTCGATTTCCGGAAAGATGATTTGCTCGCGAACGCCCATGCTGTAGTTACCGCGTCCGTCAAAAGACTTAGCGCTAACACCACGGAAATCACGTACACGTGGAAGTGCGATAGAGATTAAACGCTCTAAAAATTCCCACATGCGCTCACCACGCAAGGTTACTTTACAACCGATTGGGTAGCCTTCACGAATTTTGAAACCAGCTACAGATTTACGCGCTTTAGTGATAAGTGGCTTTTGACCAGAGATCGTTGCCATATCAGCTGCTGCGTTTTCTAGCAGTTTCTTATCGTTGATTGCTTCACCAACGCCCATGTTTAGGGTGATTTTCTCAATCCTAGGGACTTGCATGACGCTTGTGTAGCTGAACTCTTTGGTAAGCTCAGCGACTACAGACGACTTGTAGTAATCATGCAGTTTCGCCATAGTAGAACTCCAAATTACTTCTAATTAGTTAGAAACAGTTTCGCCGTTAGATTTGAAGAAACGAACTTTCTTACCATCTTCGATACGGAAACCGATACGGTCTGCTTTACCAGTAGCCGAGTTAAAGACTGCAACGTTAGAAGCATCAATAGCTGCTTCTTGTTCAACGATGCCACCTTGTTGACCTAGAGCCGGAACCGGCTTTTGGTGTTTTTTAACAAGATTGATGCCTTCAACAACAACTTTACCAGTTGTCAGAACCTTAGTTACTTTACCTTTCTTGCCTTTATCTTTACCAGCAAGAATGATTACTTCGTCATTACGACGGATTTTAGCTGCCATGTTGCCGCTCCTTACAGAACTTCAGGTGCTAGTGATACAATCTTCATGAATTTCGCGTTACGAAGTTCACGAGTCACAGGACCAAAGATACGTGTGCCGACTGGTTGCTCAGTAGTGTCATTTAACAATACACAAGCATTACTGTCGAAGCGAATGACAGAACCGTCTGGGCGACGAACGCCTTTACGGGTGCGCACTACTACCGCCTTCAGAACATCACCTTTCTTTACTTTACCGCGAGGAATCGCTTCCTTCACTGTAACCTTGATGACGTCACCGATATGTGCATAACGGCGGTGAGAGCCACCCAGAACCTTAATACACATTACCTTGCGCGCGCCAGAGTTATCTGCTGCGTCAAGTGTACTTTGCATCTGGATCATTGTTAGTGCTCCGCTAAATATTAAAACTAGACCCTCTCGGGTCGGGCTGCCTCTTTAAAAGGGACGCGAATTGTACCACCCTTTTTTTAAATTGGGTAGACAAAAAACAAGCGGCTCCAAAAAATTATTTGGAGCCGCTTTAAGTCATAGAATTACAAAGATTAAATCTTCGCTTTTTCTAGAACTTTAACCAATGTCCAAGACTTAGTCTTAGACAGAGGACGACACTCAGCGATTTCAACTTTGTCGCCTAGGCCACAAGTGTTGTCTTCGTCGTGTGCGTGTACTTTAGTCGTGCGTTTGATGAACTTACCGTAAATTGGGTGTTTTACAGTACGCTCAATAGCAACAACGATAGACTTGTCCATCTTGTCACTTACTACACGGCCTTGCTGGATGCGGTTAGTTTCGCTCATTATGCGCCTGCCTTTTCAGTCAAAACAGTTTTCACACGTGCGATGTCACGGCGTACAGCTTTTAGAGTATGAGTTTGCTGTAGTTGACCAGTTGCAGCTTGCATGCGCAAGTTAAACTGTTCACGTAGCAAATTCAATAGCTCAGCGTTAAGCTCTTCAACGTTCTTTTCGCGTAGATCTTGTGCTTTCATCACATCACCTGCTTAGTTACAAAAGTAGTTTTAACAGGCAGTTTACGTGCCGCTAGGCGGAACGCTTCACGTGCCAACTCTTCAGGTACGCCATTCATCTCGTACATAACTTTGCCTGGTTGGATTTGAGCAACCCAGTACGCAACTGAACCTTTACCTTTACCTTGACGAACTTCAAGAGGCTTTTCAGTAATCGGTTTGTCTGGGAACACACGGATCCAGATTTGACCTTGACGCTTAATGTGACGTGTCATAGCACGACGTGCCGCTTCGATTTGACGTGCAGTCAGACGACCACGGCCAACAGCTTTAAGACCGAATTCGCCGAAGCTCACTTCAGTACCTTTAGCTAGACCACGGTTACGACCAGTCATAACCTTGCGGAACTTAGTACGTTTTGGTTGTAGCATCGTTCGACTCCTTACTTACGGCCTTTACGCTGCTTCTTAGGCTTATCGCCTTTAGGCTCTACTGCGTTAGCAGCTGGCATACCGCCTAGAATCTCACCTTTGAAGATCCAAACTTTAATGCCGATCACACCGTATTGAGTGTGAGCCGAAGAAGTTGCGTAATCAATGTCTGCACGTAGAGTGTGTAGAGGCACACGGCCTTCACGGTACCACTCTGAACGTGCGATTTCAGCGCCGCCAAGACGGCCGCCTACTTGTACTTTGATGCCTTTAGCGCCTAGACGCATAGCATTTTGTACCGCACGCTTCATTGCACGACGGAACATAACACGACGCTCTAGTTGAGACGCGATGCTATCAGCTACAAGCTGACCATCTAACTCAGGTTTACGTACTTCAGCGATGTTAATCTGCGCTGGTACACCTGCGATTTTAGCTACAGCTGCACGTAGTTTCTCTACGTCTTCACCTTTCTTACCGATAACAACGCCAGGGCGAGCAGTGTGAATAGTCACACGGATGCTCTTAGCTGGACGCTCGATAACGATACGAGATAATGATGCTTTTTGTAGTTCCTTAGTAAGGAACTGACGTACCTTGAAGTCGCCGTCTAGGTTGTCAGCGAATTCGTTGGTATTAGCAAACCATGTAGCATTCCAAGGCTTAACGATGCCAAGACGAATACCATTAGGATGTACTTTCTGACCCATTGCTTAATCTCCTAGTCTTTAGCGATCTGCTACAACAATAGTGATGTGGCTTGAACGCTTCAAGATACGATCCGCACGACCTTTAGCACGAGGCATAATGCGCTTCATGATAGGGCCCTCATCTACGAAGATTTTAGCGACATTTAGATCGTCGATATCTGCACCTTCGTTATGTTCCGCGTTAGCGATAGCTGACTCAAGAACTTTCTTAACTAGTACAGCAGCTTTTTTGTTGCTGAAAGTTAGAATTTCTAGAGCCTGGTCTACCGACTTACCGCGAATTTGGTCTGCAACTAAGCGAGCTTTCTGTGGAGAAATACGAGCAAAGTTATGTTTAGCTAAAGCTTCCATCATCTACTCCTTATTTCTTCTTAGCTTTCTTATCTGCAGCATGACCGCGATAAGTACGAGTTGGTGCAAATTCGCCCAGTTTGTGACCGATCATTTCTTCGGTAACGAAAACTGGAACGTGCTGACGACCATTATGGACAGCGATGGTCAAACCAATCATTGTTGGGATGATCATTGAGCGACGGGACCAAGTCTTAATAGGCTTTTTGTCTCCGCTTTCCACCGCTTTCTCTACCTTCTTCAGCAAGTGTAGGTCAATAAAAGGACCTTTCTTGAGAGAACGTGGCATGGCGATTCCTCTTTATAGATTATTTATTACGACGACGTACGATGTACTTGTCAGTGCGTTTGTTCTTACGAGTCTTGAAGCCCTTAGTAGGAACGCCCCAAGGAGAAACTGGGTGACGACCACCAGATGTGCGGCCTTCACCACCACCATGTGGGTGATCCACCGGGTTCATTACTACACCACGTACGGTTGGACGTACGCCGCGCCAGCGTGAAGCACCAGCTTTACCAAGTTCACGTAGCATATGCTCAGAGTTACCAACTTCACCGATCGTTGCACGACCTTCAGAAAGTACTTTGCGCATCTCACCAGAACGTAGACGGATAGTTACGTATGCACCATCGCGAGCGATGATTTGTACATATGCACCAGCCGAACGAGCTAGTTGAGCACCTTTACCAGGCTTAAGTTCAACACAGTGTACAGTAGAACCTACTGGGATGTTGCGCATCGGCAGAGTGTTACCTGCTTTGATTGGCGCATCAGAACCAGATTGAATCTGGTCACCTGCGTTAACACCTTTAGGTGCAATGATGTAACGACGCTCACCGTCTGCGTACAGAACTAGAGCGATGTTAGCACTACGGTTTGGATCGTATTCTAAACGCTCAACTTTCGCTGGGATACCGTCTTTAGTACGTTTGAAGTCAATCAAACGGTAATGGTGCTTATGACCACCACCGATGTGACGTACTGTGATACGACCGTTGTTGTTACGACCACCGTTCTTAGAGTTTTTCTCTAGAAGTGGTGCGTATGGCTTACCCTTGTGCAGGTCAGCGTTAACAACTTTAACGACGTGACGACGACCAGGGGAAGTCGGCTTACATTTAACAATAGCCATTTTTACTACTCCTGTTATTCCGCGCCGCCAACGAAGTCAAGATCTTGACCTTCTTTCAAAGTAACGTAGGCTTTTTTCACGTCTGAACGACGGCCTTCACGCATACCTTGACGTTTGGTCTTACCCTTTTGTACAAGAGTATTTACTGACTTAACTTCAACTTCAAATAGCTTTTCTACAGCTGCTTTGATCTCTTTCTTAGTTGCATCTTTAGCTACTTTGAAAACGATAGTGTTCGCTTTCTCAGCCGCCATAGTTGCTTTTTCAGAGATGTGCGGAGCACGTAGAACTTTTAAGATACGTTCTTCAGTGATCATGCTAGCATCTCCTCAACTTGCTTAACTGCGTCAGCAGTCATTAGAACCTTGTCGAATGCAATTAGAGATACTGGATCAATACCAGCAACGTCACGTGCGTCAACTTTGTACAGGTTACGAGCAGCTAAGAATAGATTTTCATCTACTTCGCCAGTTACAATCAGAACGTCGTTAAGCTGAAGCTCATTAAGCTTAGCTAAAAGTTCTTTTGTTTTTGGTGCTTCTACAGAGAAGTTATCAACAACGATTAGACGCTCTTGACGAATCAACTCAGAAAGAATGCTTTTCATAGCACCGCGGTACATTTTCTTGTTAACTTTTTGGCTGTGATCTTGTGGTTTCGCAGCAAAAGTAACACCACCTGTACGCCAGATTGGGCTACGAATTGTACCAGCACGTGCACGGCCAGTACCTTTTTGGCGCCATGGCTTAGCACCGCCGCCTGATACTTCAGAACGAGTCTTTTGAGCACGAGTACCTTGACGAGCACCTGCTGCATACGCAACAACTACTTGATGTACTAGAGCTTCGTTAAAGTCACGTCCGAAAGTAGTCTCGGAAACAGTTAGTGCATCAGCACCTTTAACCATCAATTCCATTACTTACTCCTAGACGTTATGCTTTAACAGCAGGTTTTACGATCACGTTACCGCCTGTTGAGCCTGGTACTGCACCTTTAATAAGGAGTAGATTGCGCTCAGCGTCAACACGTACGATCTCTAGGTTTTGAGTCGTTACACGCTCAGCACCCATGTGACCTGCCATTTTCTTGCCTTTAAACACGCGGCCTGGAGTTTGACATTGGCCAATTGAACCCGGTGCGCGGTGAGACAAAGAGTTACCGTGAGTCATATCTTGAGTAGAGAAGTTCCAACGCTTGATAGCGCCTTGGAAGCCTTTACCTTTAGATGTACCAGTAACGTCTACTTTTTTAATTTCGTTGAAAAGTTCTACGTTTAGCTCAGCGCCAACTTCAAACTCTTCGCCGTTTTCTAAACGGAATTCCCAAAGACCGCGACCTGCTTCAACACCCGCTTTCGCGAAGTGACCAGCTTCAGGTTTAGTTACACGGTTAGCTTTCTTAGCACCAGTAGTTACTTGGATTGCTGCGTAGCCGTCTGTCTCAAGAGTTTTAACTTGAGAAATACGGTTCGCTTCAACCTCAACAACAGTTACTGGGATAGAAACGCCTTCTTCGGTAAATACGCGGGTCATACCCACTTTACGTCCGACTAGACCAATCATTATTCTTATCTCCCTTAACCTAGGCTGATTTGAACATCAACGCCAGCTGCAAGATCAAGACGCATTAGAGCATCAACAGTTTTATCTGTTGGCTCAACGATGTCGATCAAACGCTTGTGAGTACGAATTTCGTACTGGTCACGTGCATCTTTGTTGACGTGTGGAGAGGTAAGAACAGTGAAACGCTCTTTACGAGTAGGAAGTGGAATAGGACCACGAACCTGTGCGCCAGTACGTTTTGCTGTTTCAACGATTTCCGCAGTTGAAGCATCGATTAACTTGTAATCAAACGCTTTAAGGCGGATACGAATACGTTGGTTCTGCATGAGACAGAGCTCCAATTATTAAAAATTACACAAACAATATCGCCACTCAAGCTCGAAAGAACGAGAGAATGCCGATTGATTTATGTGAAACCGTAGCATCCAAAATCAGGACGCATTGTCAGTTAACTTTTGAAGTAAACACAAGGTTTACTATTTTTATTAACCGCGAACATAAGCTGAGTATACATTACTAGGTAAGACCTACTCCTCAGTGCTCATTGGTTCACAAACCGGCGTTAGCCAGTGCGATGCATTATACAGATCACATTTTGGTATGCAAGTGGCGTTGGAAAAATAATCGGAATATATTTGATGGAAGCAATCGATGGTAGCTGAATGACGAAAGTCGAATAGCAAAGAACGGGGAACACTTGGGGAATTGTAGAAACGAAAAAGGTTAGAAAAATAAAAGGGAAGCCGAAGCTTCCCTTTTTTAATGCAGTTCTTCTAATGAAGAGTGTGCAAAATCAATACGCGATTAAGCGAAGATTTTAGCTACAACACCAGCACCAACAGTACGGCCACCTTCGCGGATTGCGAAACGTAGACCTTCGTCCATTGCGATTGGAGCGATTAGCTCAACAGTCATTTGAACGTTGTCACCTGGCATTACCATTTCTACGCCTTCAGGTAGAGTGATATCGCCTGTTACGTCAGTTGTACGGAAGTAGAACTGTGGACGGTAACCCTTGAAGAAAGGAGTGTGACGGCCGCCTTCGTCTTTAGAAAGTACGTATACTTCAGACTCAAACTTAGTGTGTGGGTTGATTGAACCTTTAGCAGAAAGTACTTGGCCACGTTCAACGTCATCACGCTTAGTACCACGTAGAAGTGCACCAACGTTCTCACCTGCACGACCTTCGTCAAGCAGTTTACGGAACATTTCAACACCAGTACAAGTAGTAAGAGTAGTTTCTTTGATACCAACGATTTCTACTTCGTCACCTACACGTAGGATACCGCGCTCGATACGACCAGTAACAACAGTACCACGACCTTGGATTGAGAATACATCTTCAATAGGAAGTAGGAACGGTAGATCAACAGCACGCTCTGGAAGTGGAATGTAAGAATCTAGTGCTTCTGCAAGCTCAACGATCTTGTCTTCCCACTGCTTTTCGCCGTTTAGAGCGCCAAGTGCAGAACCTTGAATTACTGGAAGGTCGTCTCCTGGGTACTCGTACTCAGAAAGAAGTTCACGAACTTCCATTTCTACTAGCTCAAGTAGCTCTTCGTCATCAACCATGTCACATTTGTTCATGAATACGATGATGTAAGGGATACCAACTTGACGACCAAGTAGGATGTGCTCACGAGTTTGTGGCATAGGGCCATCTGTAGCAGCAACAACTAGGATACCGCCGTCCATTTGAGCAGCACCAGTGATCATGTTTTTAACATAATCGGCGTGTCCAGGACAGTCTACGTGTGCGTAGTGACGTTCAGGAGTATCGTACTCAACGTGAGAAGTTGCGATTGTGATACCGCGCTCGCGCTCTTCTGGAGCGTTATCGATAGATGCGAAATCTTTAGCAACACCGCCGTACACTTTTGCAAGTGTAGTACAGATAGCAGCAGTTAGAGTTGTTTTACCGTGGTCAACGTGGCCGATAGTACCAACGTTTACGTGCGGTTTCGTACGTTCAAATTTTTCTTTAGACACAATCGTGTTCCTTCCTAGTTATGATTCGCCACGTTCATTATTGAGCGAGACGCGCCAGAAATTGCTATTTTATGCGCCAACTCTCGTTAGCGCAATATTTGGACGCATTGATCTTTCAAAAAATGAAAAAAATGCATCCCTTTTGTTTAACCACGCTCTGCAATGATTGCATTAGCAACATTTTTTGGCACTTCGGCGTACTCACTAAACTCCATAGAGTAAGAAGCACGACCTTGTGTCGCAGAACGTAAATCAGTTGCGTAACCGAACATGACAGACAACGGAACTTGTGCACGAATTATCTTCAGGCCAGCTGTCCCCTCGTCCATACCTTCGATGATGCCGCGACGACGGTTAATATCGCCAACAACGTCACCCATCCAGTCTTCTGGAGTAGTTACTTCAACTTTCATCATAGGCTCAAGCAAAACTGGTTGCGCTTCTAGTGCACCCGTTCTGAAAGCCATAGAGGCAGCGATTGTAAACGCCATCTCACTTGAATCTACTTCATGGTAAGAACCATCATATAGTGTAGCTTTGATATCCAAAACTGGATAGCCCGCTAATACACCATTGTTCATTTGCTCTTCAACGCCTTTAGCGACAGAGGTAATGAACTCTTTTGGCACGATACCATTGGCAATTTCATCTACGAAGACAAAGCCTTCACCGGCTTCTGATGGTTCCAGTTTCAGCCACACGTGACCGTACTGTCCTTTACCACCATGTTCGCGGATAAATTTACCTTCAGCTTTCGCTGTACCACGAATGGTTTCACGATAAGCAACTTGCGGATTACCAACGTTGCAGTTCACGCTGAATTCACGTTTCATGCGGTCAACGATGATATCTAAGTGCAGTTCCCCCATGCCAGAGATTAGTGTCTGGCCAGTTTCGTCATCCGTTTCAACACGGAACGATGGATCTTCTGCCGCTAGCTTACCTAACGCGATAGTCATTTTATCTTGATCAGCTTGAGAGCGAGGCTCTACAACGATCTGAATAACTGGATCTGGGAATTCCATACGCTCAAGAACAATTTTATGGTTCTGGTCACATAGAGTTTCACCAGTAGTCACATCTTTAAGGCCGATAATGGCTGCGATGTCACCTGCTCGTACTTCTTTTACTTCTTCACGTTTGTTTGAGTGCATTTGAACAATGCGCCCTAAACGTTCACGTTGTTTCTTCACAGAGTTGTAAGCTGTTTTACCGCTTTCAACAACACCAGAGTAAACACGGATGAAAGTTAAAGTACCAACAAATGGGTCTGTTGCAATTTTAAATGCTAGTGCTGAGAACGGTTCTTTGTCGTCCGCGTGACGCTCAATTTCATTCTCGTCATCATCGATACCTTTAATTGCAGGTACATCGACTGGAGAAGGAAGGAAATCAACAACTGCATCTAGAACAGCTTGTACGCCTTTGTTTTTGAAAGCACTACCGCAAGTTGCAAGTACGATTTCATTGTTAAGGGTACGAGTACGAAGACCTTGTTTGATTTCAGCTTCTGTTAATTCACCTTCTTCAAGGTACTTATCCATCAGCTCTTCATTTGCTTCTGCAGCAGCTTCAACAAGTTCTGTACGATATTCTTCAGCCATTTCTTGCATGTCTGCTGGAATGTCTTCGTACGTAAAAGTCATGCCTTGGTCAGCTTCGTTCCAGTTGATTGCCTTCATCTTAATAAGATCGACAACACCTTGGAAGTTTTCTTCAGCACCAATGTTCAGTTGAATCGGAACAGGAGTCGCACCTAGGCGGTCCTTGATCTGTTCAACTACGCGCAAGAAGTCTGCGCCGGTACGGTCCATTTTGTTAACGAAAACCATACGTGGAACTTGGTACTTATCAGCTTGACGCCATACTGTCTCTGACTGAGGTTCAACACCAGATGAGCCACAGAAAACAACAACTGCACCATCAAGTACACGCAGAGAACGTTCTACTTCAATTGTGAAGTCAACGTGTCCAGGAGTATCGATGATATTGATACGGTGGTCAGAATACTGAGCTTCCATACCACGCCAAAACGTAGTAGTTGCTGCTGAAGTGATCGTAATACCGCGCTCTTGCTCTTGCTCCATCCAGTCCATGGTTGCTGCACCATCGTGAACTTCGCCGATTTTGTGAGAAAGACCGGTATAGAACAGAATACGTTCACTTGTGGTTGTTTTACCTGCATCTACGTGAGCAACGATACCGATATTACGGTACTGCTCAATAGGAGTTTTACGAGCCACGGTTGAATCCTCTTATTAGAGACTTAGGGACTATTGCTATGTCTAGATTATGCGTTAAAAGCGATGCTTCGCTAAAAAGCTTTGCCCTAGAAATAGCAATAGTTCCTAGCATAAGCATAGGAACTAAAGAAGTGCTGCAAGGAACCTTGCAGCACTGAAAAGGTATTACCAGCGGTAATGTGCGAACGCTTTGTTTGCGTCAGCCATGCGGTGAACGTCTTCACGTTTCTTAACCGCAGTACCTTTGTTCTCAGACGCGTCTAGCATTTCAGCAGCTAGGCGTTGAGCCATAGATTTTTCACCACGCTTACGCGCAGCTTCAACTACCCAACGCATAGCAAGAGCGTTACGGCGAACCGGACGAACTTCTACAGGTACTTGGTAAGTTGAACCACCCACACGGCGAGATTTAACTTCTACCGCTGGGCGAACATTTTCAAGAGCTTCTTCAAATACAGCTAAGTGATCTTTACCAGATTTCTCAGCCATAGTTTCTAGTGCAGTGTAAACAATCTTCTCTGCAGTAGATTTTTTTCCGTCAACCATAAGGATGTTAACGAATTTTGCCAGCAGTTCAGATTTGAACTTAGGATCTGGAAGGATCTTACGCTGGCCTATTACGCGACGACGTGGCATGGAATTTCTCCGTTGTCTTCTTCAGGTTTTTTCCAAAACTTTTCAGAATAATAAATAAATAGTGTTTGGCCTTACTTAACGCTTTCTTTTAAAAAAAGACGCATTAAGACTTAGGACGTTTCACACCATACTTAGAACGACCTTTCTTACGGTCGTTAACGCCTGCACAGTCAAGTGCACCGCGAACAGTGTGGTAACGCACACCTGGTAAATCTTTAACACGACCACCACGGATAAGAACAACACTGTGTTCTTGAAGGTTATGACCTTCGCCGCCGATGTATGAAGTAACTTCAAAGCCGTTAGTTAGACGAACACGACATACTTTACGTAGTGCTGAGTTCGGTTTTTTTGGAGTAGTAGTATATACGCGAGTACATACACCACGTTTTTGTGGGCACGCTTCTAGTGCAGGCACGTTGCTTTTAACAACCTGCTTTACACGAGGAGTACGTACCAACTGGTTAATAGTTGCCATTAACTAGCTCCTGATTTACTTGAAAGTAAGCTTGATGAAAAATCTAGCCCTATTACACATAGTGTAAATAGGGACGCAAAATTCTATTCAGCAGTGGGATGTGTGTCAAGAAATATACAGATCTTTTTTAGCCGTCTAGAGCTCAGGATGGTCTTTTTTTAACCATACTGATAAAACACAGCTACCAAGTGACTGATTTGTCGTTCAAAACCGTCAGTTTGACGAATCCATCGAAGTCCACTTGATTCAGAGTGCTTGAAGCAAGTTGTTGTAAACCTCGGCTATCTAGATCTGATTTTAATACCGACACATGCTCAACGGTTGAGATTTGTTTGAATAACTCATGGTTTGGCAGGCAAACATACACCGCATCTTCCAACAAAAGGATGTGATCCTGTTGTTGCGAGTACGCCAATGCAAGCTTGAGTTTGTCTACTGATTTTACAATATGAAGCATAACGTTCCCTAGAAAGTCAGTATTTTTTGGCTCTGAGCTAACTTCTGCGTTAACTCACTCACTTCTAGCGCAGTCACATCGATCAACAAATTATCTGTCGAGAGGCCGAACTGATTGAGGCTATGTTGACACACGTAAACCTGCTCGATGTCGTAGAGATCCATGAGCTTAAATGCTGAAATATAGTCACGTGATAGGGATTCATCTGGCTGTTGAGCCTTGAGAAGCTGTGTAACGCCATCACCGACAAAGAATACGGTAATGTCTTCACTATAGGCTGAAGCCGCTAGCAGTGCGTCTAGCCCTTCCCTACCCGCAGCCGTAGTATGAGGAAAAGTGTTAAATACAAAGGCCAATTTGCTCAAAACTGCACAACCCTATCTTGCGTTAAAAGTGCTTCAGATAAGCTCCCTAACCCAGCTTGGGTAAACCCAGCCGCCAAGTTAGAGGCACTCAATTGATGTTGTGTAGCTTCGTCCGTACTGATCACTCCGCGTCTGAGCGCAGCAGCAACACATGTCTCTAGGCTAACATTGTGCTCATCCGCCAGTTTTTGCCAAGCGGCAGCTAAGTCAAATTCATCATTAGCAGGTACAGTAATGCCAGAGCCATTGCTAACACCATCTTGATAGAAGAACACACTGTGGAGTTTGTGGCCCTGTTTCAATAGAGCCACTGCAAACTGATAAGCACTTCTTGCGGATTGTGAGCCGTAAACGGGCCCATTAACTAGGAGTGTGTAGCTTAACAACCCTCTTCATCCTCTGTTTTGCGTTGACGGATGTATAAGTAAACGGTGTGCTTAGAGATATTCAAACGCTCAGCTACACGGTTAATCGCGTCTTTAATATCGAAAATACCTTTGTCGTAAAGCTCCATCACTATTTGACGGTTCTTAGTATTGTTCGATACTGATTTGTCTGCATTGATTTCTTCAATGGTGCGTTCAACCGTTTGGTCGACAAGCTCTTCCACATCACTTGCAAAGTTTACTGATGATGCAGCTTCGTCCGCATCTTGCGTAGGCATGAAAGATTGCAGTACTTGTGAGAATGGCGCATCTAGGTTTACGTTAATACACAACAAGCCAATCACTCGGTCTTCACCATTGCGGATAGCAACCGTGATCGACTTCATCAATACTCCGCCTTTAGCACGAGTAAAGTATGAACGTGAGAAGTTACGCTTAGAACCTTCAATATCTTTCAGCATCTTTAATGCAAGATCGGTGATCGGCGAACCAACCTGACGACCTGTATTTTCGCCGTTGGCAATTTTAATCGCAGAAGTATTGAGGTCTTCTAAAGAGTGTAAAACGATTTCACAAAACGGACCGATAAGACTCGCAATACCGTCAACCACGGCCTCATAAGATCTTAAGATAATTTTATCGTGTTCACTGAATGGCATGACGTGGACTGATTCCATTTCAAGTAACACATCCGCATTGACTGTTTCTGTAGTAGTCACTTATTCCTTACCTTCGTGTGAAAAATCAACAAATTTATGTAAGTTTATCAGAAAATTTTAATTGCACACCTAGCTAACATTGCAACTAGTGATTTAGAACAACTTTAAAAATCAAATACTCATTTAAAAAGCAAAAAAAAGCCCAACTCAACGTTAGGCTTTTTATTCAATCCACGAATTTTAATACGAAATATTCATTCGATACTTTCGTTCGATATTACTGAGCAGGAGCTGCTTCAGCGTTATCGATTTTCAGTAGCTCAACTTCAAATACTAGTGTTGAGTTAGCTGGGATAGTCGGTGTGTCTTGCTCACCGTATGCTAGCTCTGGCGGGATTACGAATTTGTACTTAGAACCAACTTGCATCAGTTGTACGCCTTCAGTCCAACCTGGGATTACGCGGTTTAGTGGGAATGTTGCTGGTTCGCCACGATCGTAAGAGCTGTCAAACTGAGTACCGTCTGTTAGTGTACCTTTGTAGTGTACTTGAACTGTATCAGTGTCTTTTGGAGATGCGCCTTCGCCAGCTGTCATTACTTGGTAAAGTAGGCCAGATTCAGTTTGCTTCACGCCTTCAGTCTTAGCGAACTCAGCACGGAAGTCATCACCCGCTTTCTTCACTTCAGCTGATTTTTCTGCCGCTTGTGCTTGCATTGTTTCAGCAACACGCTTGTCTAGAGCTTCAAGCGCAGCGCGAGTTTCTTCTTCGTTCAGTGCAGTTTTTTCTGCAAATACGTCTTCAATACCTTGAAGAACCATATCTTTGTCTAGGTTGATGCCTAGCTCGCTTGGCTTATCAATGCTTGTGCTTAGGTAGTTCGCGAAAGATACGCCGATTGCGTATGCCGCTTTGTCGTCTTCTGTTTTAAAGTTTACTGCTGCAACTTTAGCTTCTTCTACCTGTGGAGCTTCTGCCTTTGGTTCTTCTTTCTGACAACCAACTGCTAGCATAACCGTTGCGGCAAGCAGTGATACTTTTAAAACTGATTTCATTGAATTCTCCAATTAATGGCCAAGCCATTGGTTATTGTGCACAAATCTAATGATTAGATTGGTGTGAATACGTTAGTTATAACAATATACTAGTCATATGTCTTTCGACAAAAACCGGATTATTAGACGTGATGCAAATATTTTTCCATTCATTGCTATGTGCAATTGTCATCACCTTGTTAAATGGATGTTTTTTCTTCCAAGATGATGAGCAACGTTGGGAAATTGAACCCAATGGTGCCACCAGCTTTGCCCTAAGCAGAGATGGACGCTTCGCCCTACTCTACTCTCAGCAAAAACACTTACTGCTCTGGGACTTAGACCAAAACAAAGAGCTCGCTCAACTCGGCCCGCAAGACCAATCAGAAAACCAAATATCGCGTATCCGCATCTCTGACAATGGTCGCTTTGCGATTACCGCCAGTCAGATGAATTTCGCCGTTTGGGACCTATCTTGGACTCAAGCTGAAGGGCTTTGGTCTATTTCTGATGGCTTGATTCGCGATGTCGACATATCCAGCAATGGTGAAAAAGTCTTACTTGGCCTGTCTAACGGCAAAGCCATCTATGTGGACTTAGTCACCGGACGCCGTCTGGAGTTCCTCGCTCACCGAGAAAAAGTTAATTCAGTCTCCCTCTCTTCGAATGGGCGCTACGCATTATCGGGTGGTAACGACTATAAAGCTTACCTTTGGGATACCGAATCAGGCTTGGTGTTACGTACCTTCGAGCATGAACAAAGAGTAGTACGAGTTGCACTACAACGGGATGGAGAATTGGCTTTTACTTCCGATGGTGGCAACCAAGCGATGATTTGGGATCTAGAAACGGGTGAACCTCAAGCGCAATTGCAGAGCTGGTCTCGACAGCTGATATTTTCCAGTGCTCGCTTTTCTGACGACGGCAGTATGTTAGTGACAGGTACGCCATCAAGCCAAGTGAGCGTGTGGAATACTCAGGATGGAAAACGAATTTCTCGTCACGATGCTGAGCCATTAAAAGATGCTCGCCCTCCCCGTGCGGTAGTGTATGATGCAGCCTTTGATGAAAAGAACCGTGTGATATCGGGCACCTCTGCGGGCATCGCCCAAGCTTGGAATGTGGATTAAGAACGATGACAGAAAAGCGAATTGAACAACTAGAAAGCCGCGTGAATGACCTAGAATGTCAGTTAGCTTTCCAAGAACAAACCATTGAAGAACTCAATGAAGCGCTTAGCCAACAACAGATGTTGATCACGAGAATGCAAGATCAAATGAAGTTCGTGGTAGGTAAAGTGAAAAATATGGATGGCTCAAACCTCGCTGACGCATCAGAAGAGACGCCACCTCCACACTATTAAGTGCGGTTCCAAATAACGAATCGATTCTAGCGACGCATATCGTTAGTTTCTCGTCCTCAATGTGTAAACACATTTCAGGACAGGACATAGAAAACTAAAAGGGCGACAGATGCTTATCTGTCGCCCTTTTTGTTTATTTAATCTGCACTAATTCAACTAAAGCCAGTTAAACCAATACAAGCTTAGTCATCGGCATAAATCTTCACTTCCACGCAGCCGTTCGTATCAACACTCGCACGGTACATTCCTGAACTGTTCATACCGAAATGAATATCACCTTGGCCATCGATAGCAATCAAGCCTCCTTCACCACCCATGGTTTTCAGTTCACCTTGAATGATGTGTTCACAAGCCGTATGCACATCTTCCTTGAGATAACGCATTCTTGCCGCTACATCACTCGCGACCATCTTTCTAAGGAAGAATTCACCCATGCCAGTTGTTGAAACGGCCACGTTGCCATTCTCAGCCACAGTGCCTGCACCGATGATTGGAGAATCTCCCACACGACCGTATTTTTTATTGGTTACGCCACCAGTGCTGGTTGCGGCAGCTAAATTACCTGCTTGGTCTAATGCCACCGCACCAACCGTGCCGTACTTTTTGTCGTCAGGGTATTTCTCAGCTTGCTGCTCATCGTATTTCGCTTCAGACAGAGCAAAGATGCCTTTCTCTTTCATCAACTGAAGTTGGTCATAGCGGCGCTCAGTAAAGAAGTAATCTTGCTCAGTAAAGGTGTAGTCATGCTCAAACGCAAACTTCTCGGCACCTTCACCAATCAGCAACACATGGTCGCTTTTCAGCATCACATCACGCGCAAGTTCAATCGGGTTTTTGATATGGCGAACGCCCGCAATGGCCCCCGCATCCATTTCGCGGCCATGCATCACAGAAGCGTCCATTTCAACAAATTCATCATGCGTTAGAACCGAGCCTTTGCCGGCATTAAAGTGGGGACTGTCTTCCATCACCTTAACCGATGCGACTACCGCATCCAGAGCATCACCACCCGATTGCAATATTTTATAACCAGCCAAAACCGATTTTTCCAAAGCCTCGGTAATACCCGCTTTTAATTCATCGCTCATTTGCTCTCGCAAGATGGTTCCTGCACCACCATGAATGGCAATTGAAAAAGGCTGTGACATACAAACTCTCCACTGACGTCGTCTTATAATATTGTGCTATCAATACCACATCCATGGTTCGATGTCTGATAGCGAAAACCAAACTTTTTGCGAATGCTTAGACTTTCGGACACTTGGTTTGGTGGATAAAAGCGAGATCAAAAAGCTAGACTCCTAAACACAAAAAGCCTCCACAAGGGAGGCTTTCAAGATTCTTAAACTAAACCGTTAATTCGGTATTAGTGAGAACCACAGCTACCGCCGCCGCAGCAGCCGTCTTTTTTCTCTTCACCGTGGTCATGGCCTTCGCCACCACAGCAACCGCCTTCGTGGTCATGATCGTGGTCGTGACCGCCACAGCCGCCTTCTTGGTGTACGTGACCGTGTTGAACTTCTTCTTCAGTCGCTTCACGAACCGCTACAACTTCAACGTCAAACGTTAGAGTTTGGCCAGCTAGCATGTGGTTACCATCAACAACAACTTCGTCGCCATCTACTTCAGTAACTTCTACTGGGATTGGACCTTGGTCAGTATCCGCTAGGAAACGCATGCCAACTTCGATTTGCTCAACACCTTGGAATACGTCAGCAGGAACACGTTGAACTAGTGCGTCGTTGTGCTCGCCGTATGCGTCTTCTGGAGTAACCGTTGCAGAGAACTTGTCGCCAGCTACTTTGCCTTCAAGCTCTTTTTCAAGACCTGTAATTAGGTTGTTGTGACCGTGAAGGTAATCTAGTGGAGCTTCTGCAGTTGATTGGTCAACTACTACGCCATCTTCAAGTTTCACTTGATATGCAACACTAACTACTACGTTCTTTTCAATTTTCATGAGAGCTCCAAGGAGGTTTGGACTAAGCTCGAACAGTTGAGCTTAGGAAAAATTCTGTACCCGGATATTATGGGGATCAATTAACGAAACTCAATCATTCAGGCTTAAAAATACCGATCATTTCTTGATTCGCGTGTTCAGATTTCTCTACAGTTTTCGGTTTACGCTGTTCTGTGAAGTCACAATCGACACATTCCACCAGCTCGATATTATTTTCAATCCACCAACGGAGTGTGTCTTGAGTATTACAACTTGGGCAGCTTGCTCCTGCGATAAAGCGTTTTTTCTGTTTCACGTTCTTATCCTTTACTACTCTGGATTCGTAGTTCTTCCACTCTAGATCTATTTAAGAAAAAGCAGAGACCACGTTTATTATTAGATTAGTTATCTAGACTGTTATTTCTTAGCTCAAGCTATATCTCTAAACTCAAGCTATTAGTTATCAATTCAGGCTACTGCCAATAGTTTCGAGACTGGTGATCGTTTTCCATCTCGTGTCCAAAAATCTCTTCAAGCTCTTTACGAGCCTCTTTCGCTCTTTGGGCCAACTCGGCATCTTCGTTATGCTGAGGCAGTAACTCTTTGAGCATACCATTATCCAACTTTCTAAAGTGTGCTTCTGCTCGCTTCGCTTTATATGGATGCATACCAAGTTCAGTCAATGTTTGACGACCTAAATCCAGTGCACCAAGGAAGGTTTCACGAGAGTAGTTACTCACACCGTGGTTAAGTAATTGATATGCTTCAACACGGCTTCGTGCACGCGCTAAAATCTTTAAGCGCGGGAAGTGCTGCTTACATAAATCGACGGTTTTCATGATTTCATCGGGAGAGTCAGTACATAGCACTATCGCCTCTGCTTTATCAGCACCGGCTGCGCGTAATAGCTCAAGATGAGTCGAGTCTCCGTAAAATACTTTGTAGCCAAACTTTCTAAGGATATGAATTTGGCTGGCATCACTCTCAAGAACGGTAATACGAATCTTATTGGCATACATCAAACGACCAATGATCTGACCAAAACGACCAAAGCCTGCAATGATCACTCGAGGACTGCGATCGACAACATCCGAAGACATTGCGTTTTCGCTGATTTGGTTAAGTTGACGAGCAAAGAATCGGTCTTGCAGCTTGAGCATCAATGGCGTGGTCACCATCGACAAACTCACAACCACCAGTAAGAACGACACTTGTTCGCCGCTTAAGATACCTTGAGCACTCGCCGCGGTAAAAATAACGAAAGCGAACTCACCACCTTGGCTGAGAATCATCGCCATGCGACTGCGCGCTTTAGCTTGAGTACCAAAGATACGAGCCAGTGCATACAGCACCAAACCTTTCAATACGACCAGAGACGACACCGCAATCAATATTGCGAATGGGCTTTCTGCCAATAAACCTAGGTTTACCGCCATACCCACAGAGATAAAGAACAGACCAAGCAGTAACCCTTTGAATGGGTCAATCGCGATCTCAAGCTCGTGTCGATATTCACTTTCAGCCAGAAGTACGCCCGCCAAGAAAGTACCTAATGCCATCGACAAACCAATCTGCTGCATGATGACGGCAATACCAATCACCAATAACAGCGCTGCAACCGTGAACAACTCACGCACACCGCTCATGACTACATATCGGAATAGTGGTCTTAACAAGAAGTGACCACCGACAAGCAAGCCAATCACACCGCCCAGCATCCACAGCATGTCAGCCCAACTGCCGCCGGTATTACCCGCGAGCAAAGGCAGCATCGCCAGCATAGGGATTACGGCAATATCCTGAAAAAGTAAGACGGCAAAGCCTGACTGCCCCGCTTCTTTACCACCGAGCTCTCGCTCTTCAATAACGCGCAAGGCAATGGCTGTCGAAGACAGCGCTAAACCCATACCTATTACCAGGCTGGTTTGCCAAGTTAATCCGAACAGACAGGCGATGGCGGTAATAATCAGAGTAGTGATCAACACTTGCGCGCCACCTAATCCGAGAATAGGCGCTCTCATCTGCCATAATTTTTTAGGGTTAAGCTCTAAACCAATCAGAAAGAGCAGCAGTACCACCCCGAACTCGGAGAAGTGCAGAATCGCTTCAACATCACTGATTAAACCAAGCCCCCAAGGACCAATCGCCACGCCAGCTAATAGATAACCGAGCACTGAGCCTAGGCCAGCTCGCTGCGCGATAGGAACCGCGACCACAGCAGCCGCTAAAAAAATAACGCTACTTTGTAGAAAATCGTTAGTCAGAGCCATCATTCGCTCCTATATCTTGTAGCGGGTCTCGTAACCAGTTTCGATACGCTTCCGCGTGTTGGTAACGCGTCATGTCCGAGACATTTCTTGCCCAGTGTAAAACCAAAGGTGACATCCAGTGCATCTGACACAAAGCGGCGGTTAACTCGAATGGCTGCAAAATCTCTTGTAATGGATATTTATTATAGCCTGCCTCTCCAAACGCCTCTTCTTTACCACCAGTCGTGATCACGCTACGCCAGTGTTTCCCCTTAAGGGCACTCTGCTCACCAAACGCAAAACCTTTGCCTAATACTCGGTCAAACCACTCTTTCAGTAGTGATGGGCATGAATACATAAACAAAGGGTGTTGGAAGACAATCACATCATACTGAAGCAGTAGTTCATGCTCATAAGGCACATCAATAAAGAAATCAGGATACGTCGCGTAGAGATCATGGATTTTGACATGCCCAAGCGACTCTATCTTTTTAACCATCATTTGATTGGCAATAGAGGTTTGTGGCTCAGGGTGTGCGTAGATCACTAGCACCTTTGGCACAGCTTTTTGTGTCGAGGGAGTATTACTCATTCCTTTGAAACATTCCTTTTAGAGCTAAACGGTGGCAAGGCCACAAGAATTTAAGCAAAAGTTATTAATATGTTATTGGCATCATAACGCAAATTGCATTGTGATCGACTTTTATCTGGATTCAGCCTACTATGCAGGCGTCTGTTCACCTCTAATTTCTATGCTACCTCTATATGATTACTTTCTCTGATATTCAATTGCTACGCGGCGGTAAGCCACTTCTCGACCAAGCATCTGCAACCCTTCATCCTGGCGACAAAGTCGGTTTAGTCGGTAAAAATGGCTGTGGTAAATCTACGCTGTTCGCCTTAATTAAAGACGAGCTATCGATTGATGCCGGTTCATTCAGTAAACCCGCTCACTGGGAAATGGCTTGGGTTGCACAAGAAACCCCTGCATTAGAAAGAAAAGCCATTGAGTATGTAATTGATGGTGACAGAGAGTATCGTGGCCTTGAAGAGCAACTGGCGAAAGCAGAGCAGGCCGACAACGGTACATTGGTAGCAGAGATACACGGCAAGATTGAAACCATTGGTGGTTACACCATCAATTCACGAGCAGCTGAATTACTGGATGGCCTTGGTTTTCGCCAAGAGCAAATGACATGGAACCTGACCCAATTTTCGGGTGGTTGGCGTATGCGTTTGAACTTAGCGCAAGCCCTTCTATGTCGCAGTGACTTACTGCTACTCGATGAACCAACCAACCACTTAGATTTAGATGCTGTGATGTGGTTAGAACGCTGGTTACAAAACTACCCAGGCACACTGGTTCTTATCTCGCACGATAGAGACTTCTTAGACCCGATCGTCAACCGCATCGTGCATGTTGAAAACCAACAGCTGAACGAATACACCGGTAATTACTCGTCGTTTGAGACTCAACGTGCTCAAAAACTTATTTTGCAACAAGCGATGTTCCAAAAGCAGCAGAAACAAATGTCTCACATGCAGAGCTACATTGACCGTTTCCGCTACAAAGCTTCAAAGGCTCGCCAAGCGCAAAGCCGTATTAAAGCGCTTGAGAAAATGGAACAAGTGCTACCCGCTCAATTTGATAACCCATTCAGCTTTGAATTTAGAGAGCCGGACGCGCTGCCGAACCCAATCATGATGATGGATGAGGTATCGGCGGGTTACGACGACAACCTGATTCTAGAAAAGATTCGCCTTAACCTCGTTCCGGGTAGCCGTATCGGTCTACTGGGTCGAAACGGTGCAGGTAAATCAACCCTGATCAAGCTGCTTTCAGGTGAACTGAAACAGCAAGGTGGTGAGCTGAGCTATTCGCAAGGCGTTAAGATGGGTTACTTCGCTCAGCATCAATTAGAGACGCTGCACCCAGAAGAAACGCCACTGCAACACATGATGCAGATTGCGCCTAAACACACCGAACAACAACTGCGTGATTACCTAGGCAGCTTTGGCTTCCAAGGTGAAAAAGCACTCGATAAAGTGGCTCCGTTTTCGGGTGGTGAAAAAGCACGATTGGTGCTGGCTCTGCTGGTATGGCAAAAGCCAAATCTATTATTACTCGATGAACCAACCAACCACTTGGATCTCGACATGCGTCAGGCGCTGACCTTCGCACTGCAAACGTTTGAAGGTGCGATGGTTATCGTATCGCACGACCGTTACTTACTGCGTGCAACCACCGATGACTTGTACCTAGTACATGACCGTCAGGTTGCGCCGTTTGATGGTGATCTTGACGATTACTATAAATGGCTGACTGAACAGCAAAAAATTGAACGTAAAGAAGCGCAAGCGTTAGCTCCGGCTAAAGACAGTGCAAACAGTGCGGCATCGAAGAAAGAACAAAAACGTAAAGAAGCCGAGTTCAGAAAACTGACCGCGCCGATTCGCAAACAATTGACTCAGTTTGAAAAGAAAATGGATAAGTTGACGCTTGATCTTGAAGAGGCTGAACAGCAATTATCTGACACTTCACTTTATGAAGCTGAAAATAAGGCTAAACTGAATAAGGTACTCGCTCTGCAAGCGAGCAGTAAATCACAGCTAGAAGAAGTTGAAATGGATTGGATGTCCACTCAAGAAGAGCTTGAGCAAATGGAACAGGAAATGGATAGCTTATGAGCCCAGAGCACGCCCCGATATCACTAACACTGGAACGACTATGGCAATTTAGCCTTCAGTATTACAGTGTGCGCGGTGTAAAGGATGCGTGCTTAGCTTTGCAAAACCAGTTCCACGGCAACGTCAATCTACTGCTGCTTCTCAAATGGCTTGATGAGCAGCAATTGTCTTTTGCTGAAGAAGAGTGGCATAAAGTTCAACAGTGCTTGAGCCGCTCTGAAACTCTTCTTCACAGCTATCGAGAGCTGCGTAAGCACCTCAAACCTCAAGTTGTCGATTCTCTCTACCGCGAAGCACTCCAATTTGAGCTGCAGCTAGAGAAGCAACAGCAATCTGATCTCGTCGACTGCATCAACTCTCTGCATCTCTCCTGCAATCAACAATCGCCACTCGCATTTGAGTATTGTCGGCTACTCGGCGCAGAAAACCTCTATGATGCTTTTTCTGAACCAGCCCCTCAGCCTTAACTCGTTGCCTTTCCCTTTTATTCCGTCTAGATCCAAGCTTAACCTCGATATTATTCAATCAGTTACTCATGGCGTGTTTTTGTAGCTCGTCTCTGTGAAACCCTTGCGCTTATGCCGAGAATCAACCAAGCTCAAATAAAAACGTGGGCGTTTCACTAAAAGCTCAACACTTTTCAAAGCCCATAAATAAGCATGGACTGTTTTATGACAATATTTACCGCTGCTGCTGGTTTATCAAATCCTCACCTACAGACCTTGGTACCTAGGTTTATTAGAAAGCAGGCGTTGTTTGCTCCTCAATGGCAAACCTTAGAAACACCCGATGGTGACTTTCTCGACCTTGCATGGAGCGAATCACCCGATGGTGACAACTCCAGTAGTGACAGCTCGACTAATAACAATCCAAGCTCTGATAACCTAAGCTCCGACAAACCAAGTTCCGACAAACTAAGCAACAAGCCTATCTTCATCCTATTCCATGGATTAGAAGGTAGCTTTGAGAGCCCATACGCCAATGGACTGATGAATGCGTTTGCTAAGGATGGTTGGTTGTCCGTGATGATGCACTTCAGAGGTTGCAGCGGAAAGCCAAATCGCTTAGCTCGTGCTTACCACTCTGGAGAAGTCGAAGATGCGCGCTTCTTTTTAAGGCATCTACATTCAAGGTTTCCCAATAACCCTAAGGTTGCGGTTGGGATATCGCTAGGCGGCAACATGTTGGCTAATTATCTCGCCGACTATGCTGATGATCCGTTAATCTCGGCGGCGACGATTGTTTCAGCCCCCTTTGACCTTGCTTGTTGTTCAAGTCGTATTGAACAAGGCTTCTCCAAACTCTATAAAAAGTACCTGCTCAATTCTTTGAAATCGAATGCATTGAAGAAACATAAGCTGCTGAAAGAGAAGATTGGCATCTCAGCAGAAAGCATCAAGAAGATCGATAAGTTGTATGAGTTTGATGAGCGAATCACTGCGCCTCTGCACGGCTTCAAGAATGCACAAGATTACTATGCTCAATGCTCTGCCTTGCCGAAGTTGAATCGGATTAAGCTACCGACTCAGATCATTCATGCGAAAGACGACCCGTTCATGACCGATGATGTGATTCCAAAATTCGTTCTACCTGACAACATCGACTATCGTCTGTTTCAAAAAGGCGGCCATGTGGGGTTCATTACTGGTAGTACGCTCAAACCAAGGTTTTGGTTAGAAGAAGCATTACCCGCCTACTATGAAAGTATTCAAGATTCGGCATAATGGCCGAGCCTTTTAAGAGCTGAGTGATAGGCGTCGCTAGACACACTAATCAACACATCAATAAACCTATTTATGAACATATCCATGAACATAAAAGAGAGAAGTATTTATGATCATCCCATGGCAAGACATCGCACCAGAAACGCTAGAAAACCTCATTAAAGAATTCGTGTTGCGTGAAGGCACAGACTACGGTGACGTAGAGGTTTCACTGCAAAACAAGATTGACCAAGTGAAACATCAATTAGCCTCAAAGGAAGTCAGTATCGTGTTTTCTGAGCTGCATGAAACCGTTGATATTCAAGTCACAAAACGCTTCTAAGCTGCGCTCATAAAGGAGCCGTGTTATAGTGGTAAACGATTGCTAACAAGTAAGTTACTCAAAAGACAAGGGTTGTCATGTCCGCTAAACATCCAATTATTGCGGTGACGGGTTCATCTGGAGCCGGCACCACCACTACCTCAGAAGCCTTCCGTAAAATGTTCAATATGATGGACGTTAAGGCAGCTTGGGTTGAAGGGGATAGTTTCCATCGCTTCACTCGACCAGAGATGGATGTCGAGATCCGTAAGGCGCGCGAGCAAGGTAAGCACATCAGCTACTTTGGTCCACAAGCTAACGATTTTGGCGCATTAGAAGAGTTCTTCCGTCAATACGGAAATGAAGGCACGGGTAAAGTCCGTAGCTATCTACATACCTTCGATGAAGCCGTTCCTTACAACCAAATGCCCGGCACCTTTACGCCATGGCAAGAGATCCCTGAAAACTCGGATGTGATGTTCTACGAAGGCCTTCATGGTGGCGTAGTCGATGGCGACATTAACGTCTCGCAACACGTCGATCTGCTTATCGGCATGGTACCGATCGTAAACTTGGAGTGGATTCAGAAATTCGTTCGTGACACACGCGATCGTGGGCACTCTCGCGAAGCGGTGATGGATTCTATTGTTCGCTCAATGGATGATTACCTTAACTACATTACCCCGCAGTTTTCGCGTACTCATATCAACTTTCAGCGTGTCCCTACCGTAGATACATCGAACCCACTCAACGCCAAAGGGATTCCAAGTTTAGACGAAAGCTTCGTAGTTATACGTTTGCGCGGCATCAAAAACGTCGATTTCCCTTACCTTTTAGCTATGATTGATGGCTCATTTATGTCACGTCATAACACGCTCGTGGTGCCAGGAGGCAAGATGAGTTTTGCTATGGAGCTCATTGTAAGGCCGATTCTACAACAACTAATCGAAACCGGAAAAATAGGTTAACAAAACGACATTCTGGTTGATTACTTTTCATACCGTGATCATGTGCACAATTTTGCGTAAAAAATCGTAGCTTGGTCACGATTAAAATCAAGAAATAGTACCTGAAAAAGGATACTATTCTTAAACGAAACACAAGATAGCTTGCAGCACTCAACGAGTGCTCTTATCCTAACTGAGTCAATTCAGGCTTAGCTAAAATACGGAAAGCGGCAAGCATACCCTGCAGAGGAAGTGAGATATTATGGTTCTAGGTAAACCTCAAACCGATCCAACATTAGAGTGGTTCCTTTCACACTGTCATATTCATAAGTACCCTTCAAAAAGTACTTTGATTCATGCTGGTGAAAAGGCAGAAACCTTGTACTACATCGTTAAAGGTTCTGTGGCTGTTCTTATCAAAGACGAAGAAGGTAAGGAAATGATTCTTTCTTACCTAAACCAAGGCGACTTCATCGGTGAACTTGGACTTTTCGAAGAAGACCAAGAGCGTACTGCGTGGGTTCGTGCTAAATCTCCTTGTGAAGTAGCTGAAATTTCTTTCAAGAAATTCCGTCAACTTATCCAAGTGAACCCAGATATCCTGATGCGCCTTTCAGCGCAAATGGCAAACCGTCTACAAGTAACTAGCCAAAAGGTTGGTGACTTAGCGTTCCTGGACGTTACCGGTCGTATCGCTCAAACGCTACTTAACCTAGCGAAACAGCCAGATGCAATGACTCACCCTGACGGCATGCAAATCAAGATCACTCGTCAAGAGATTGGCCAGATCGTTGGTTGTTCTCGTGAGACCGTAGGTCGTATCTTGAAGATGCTTGAAGAGCAGAACCTAATTTCTGCACACGGTAAGACTATCGTGGTATACGGTACTCGTTAATCTCGATTAACTGAGCCAAAAATTTGAAAGCCACCAAATGTGAATTTGGTGGCTTTTTTGTTTTCTAGAGATCTAGAGAGCAGATGCGAGATGCGAATAGAGCACCTACCGCGTCCAAGCGCAAACACTCTCGATGCGAAGCGTACCCGCACCTCTAGGGCAAAGCCCGTGCTCGTATCTTTCTTTAACCGTTGGTGCTTTCAAAGATTTTGTCAGCTGATGCCGCGACAAATCCGGTATAAAGCTCACCATTGGCCATCGCATAACGCTTAGCGAACTCATAGAAGCCACCAGGAATCATCTCATTGCCTTCAACAAATGAAACTGGGACTTTATCTGCCATTGTTGATGATTGCTCTAACAAGACCTCTGGAGAGCCTTTAACCTCACCACCAGATGCATTGATAGTGAATCCCGACTCATTCAGATAGTCATTCACGGCCTGCACTTCATCGAACTTATTTAACTGGTTCACACTCACCGTAAAGTGGTTTGCACCGTAACCATGAGCCGCGAGCCAAGAAGCGTATTCACTCTCTTTTGCTAGCACTTGGAAATCTGCGAAGTTCAAATCCCAAAGACGACCACCAAACAAGAATTCATGACCTTGAAGCTTACTTGCGTCAACTTGCTCAACCAACTTAGCAACGATCTGTTGCAGGTCACTTGAACACTCTTCTACCTTCAACTCACTAATGAACACTTTTGGTTGGTTTGGATCTGGGTGCTCGTAGTGCTTAGCCACTAGCTTCTTACTCTCAAATAAGTAATCACCACACGCCTTGTAACCTAACTCAAGGAAAGGTTTAGCCAATGTTTCAATACCTAGCGGTGCAACATTGAATGTACGCAGTGCAATGTGATCATTAATCAGCGCTTCGTCTTCTTTCAGCAAGTGATGCACTTTCTCAGCCGATGGACAAAGCCTGTGAATGTAATCGTCCCATAGTGATTTAAAGAGTAGATCGGGCGTCATGGTGACTCCTTGTCAGAGGTTCTAGCAAGCTAGTAATTGGATTAGAAAGGGAGAGGCTGGACATAGAGTCAGCAGCCATCAGCCTGTGACATACTTGTTCTATTATTATCTACCGCCCAATCGAGGTGTCGGACGTGGGTGAAAAGAGGAAGCGATAACACCGCTTCCTTATTACACAATTAACCAATGAATCTGTTATTCATGAACCTAGAGCTCATAAGCTTGTGATTCATCAAGTTATAGCTTAAAAGCCAAAACTACAGCTCAATACCTGGGCTAAACGTAGCTGGCAGTTGAGTTTCACCGCCTTCCATTGACGCCATAGGGTAAGCACAATAGTCCGCCGCGTAGTAAGCACTTGGGCGTAGATTGCCTGAAGCACCCGGGCCACCAAATGGTGCATCACCACTTGCGCCTGTTAGCTGGCGGTTACGGTTAACAATACCCGCACGGATATGGTCAACGAAGTATTCCCACTCCGAATCATCTGTTGATACTAAGCCAGCAGACAAACCAAAGCGTGTGTCGTTAGCTAACTCAACCGCTTGCTCTAGCGATTGGTAACGAACTACTTGCAGCAATGGGCCGAAGTACTCTTCATCTGGCAGTTCAGCAATGTTGGTTGCATCGATAATACCCGGAGAAACAAACGCCGCTTCGCCCGCTTTTGCTTCAACTAGGCTTACACCACCTAGTGATTGCAGATTAGCTTGCGCGTCCAGAATGAACTTAGCTGCCGCTTCAGAGATTTGTGGGCCCATGAAGGGTGCAGGCTCAGCGAATGGCTGATCAACACGAATCTTCAAGGTCGCCGCAACGAGCTTATCGAGCAGTTGATCGCCCTTCTCGCCCACAGGAACATACAAACGACGAGCACATGTACAACGTTGACCTGCACTGATGAAAGCCGATTGGATAATGGTATAAACCGTCGCGTCAGCATCACCAAATTGATCACTGATCACCATAGGGTTGTTGCCACCCATCTCTAGCGCCAGCATCTTGCCCGGTTGACCTGCGAATTGACGGTGAAGGATATGACCGGTATTCGCGCTACCCGTGAATAGCACGCCATCAAGACCTTTAG
This sequence comes from Vibrio sp. 14N.309.X.WAT.E.F5, assembly GCF_030397615.1. Lineage (NCBI taxonomy): Bacteria > Pseudomonadati > Pseudomonadota > Gammaproteobacteria > Vibrionales > Vibrionaceae > Vibrio > Vibrio sp. 14N.309.X.WAT.E.F5. The sequence goes on from NZ_JAPNXR010000047.1 coordinate 35,961, forward strand.
CATCGGCTAGTGCGATACCTGTCTCTTTAGCGCCTTGCACTAGGTTGATCACGCCAGCAGGAAGGCCAGCTTCTTGCCATAGCTTCATCGCAAACTCACCTGTCCAAGGTGTCTGCTCTGACGGCTTAAATACCACGGTATTACCCGATAGCAGTGCTGGGACAATATGGCCGTTAGGTAGGTGACCAGGGAAGTTGTAAGGGCCAAATACCGCCATAACGCCTAATGGACGATGACGCAGTACGATTTGGTTACCCGCCGCTTCACGCGAAGCTTCACCCGTACGTTCGTGGTAAGCACGAATAGAGATAGCGATTTTACCCGCCATTGCGCCCGCTTCAGTGCGAGTTTCCCAAATAGGTTTACCCGTCTCTTTTGCAATAATCTGGGCAATCTCTTCACTGTTATCTTTTACTTTCTCAGCAAAGTTCAACACGATCGCTTCACGCTCTGCAAAGCTCAGTTTTTTCCAAACTAAGAACGCATCACGAGCCGCTGCTACTGCAGATTCAACCTGCGCTGGTGTTGCACTATCGCCTTGCCACACGACTTCATTGTTGTATGGGCTTACTGATGTCATGGCGTCGCCTTGACCTGCCACCCACTGTCCTGCTATCCACTGAGTCATACTTCTATCCTTAAAATCTTCGACAGATAATCGCCGCTCTTATTGAGCCAACATGCGAACGAATTCGCCTTCTTTTACTTCAAGAGCGCTTGCTACTTCAGATGATAAAATCACTGTATCGCTTGCTTGGTCATACGCGCCTTTCGCGGCTACTGCGCGGAAGTTCTCAAACGAGGTATTACCAATTAGGAAGTCTTTAGAGCTGGAGTGCTCTGCAATCTGAACTTGTGCTCGAATCGCATGACGCACTGATTCAATGTTTTTTAGATCACACTCAACCGTTGGGCCTGCATCAAAGATGTCGACATAACCACGGTTAGTGAAACCTTCACGTTCCAACAACTTAAGTGCAGGGCGTGTATTATCATGTACCTCTCCAATCACTGCCTGAGCTTCTTTGCTCAGTAGGTTCACGTAGATAGGCAGCTTTGGCATTAGGTCAGCAATGAAGCCTTTCTTACCGATACCAGTTAGGTAATCTGCAAGCGTGAAATCAATTGAGAAGAAGTGCTCTTGCAGCCACTGCCAGAAAGGTGAGTTACCTTCCGCATCCGATACACCACGCATCTCAGCAAAAATCGTTTTCGAGAAACGCTCTGGGTGCTCAGACATGATCAGGAAGCGACACTTCGACATCAAACGACCATTCAATCCACCACGGAAAGCTGGGCGCAAGAACAGTGTGCAGATCTCACTGCATCCGGTGTAGTTATTGCCGAAAGTCAGTAGCTTCACGACGTTATTCACGCCAAGCTTTTGCGATGAGTGAACCACTTTGCTGATGTGGTAAGAGTAAAACGGAACATCCCAGCCAATTGAAGCTTCGATGCCTGTCGTGCCTGCAACTTCTCCCGTTTCAGTGTCGAAACCAACCATTAGGTAGCCTTCATCACCGGGTTCAGTCACGTCTTGTTTAGCAAAGCTGTATTCAGAGTGAGTAATTCGGTTAGTTAACAGTTCTTCGTTAACCGGAAGAGATGTGAATCCGTGACCAGATTCAACCGCGCAGGTATGCAGCGCATCGTAATCAGATAATTTTATTGGGCGAACAACTAGCATCAATATTCCCTCCAGATGCAAAACAGGCCCAAAACCAGAAGCTTGGGCCTTTAGCAGTACGTCATGGGATCGCTCTAATGGCGATCATTCCTATGACGCCGCTCAGGCTAAACTAGCGTAGCGATTGCTTTATCTAGTTTTGATAAACCTTCTTCAATTTCTTGTGTAGTGATAACCAGTGATGGCGTGAAACGAACCACGTTTGCACCCGCAACCAGTACCATCAAGCCTTGTTCGCCTGCTGCTACTAATACATCACGAGCACGACCTTGCCATGCCTCATTAAGCGCTGCGCCTAGCAATAGGCCTTTACCGCGAACTTCACTGAATATTTGGTATTTGTCGTTAATCTTAGCTAAACCATCACGGAATAGTGCTTCGCGTTCTTTCACGCCAGCCAACGTTTCAGGTTGGCTTACTACGTCAACAACTGCTTCAGCAACGGCACACGCCAGTGGGTTACCACCGTAAGTAGAACCGTGCGTACCCACTTTTAGGTGCGTCGCAAGTTCAGACGTTGTTAGCATTGCGCCGATTGGGAAACCGCCACCTAGTGATTTCGCTGTGCTTAGGATGTCAGGTGTTACACCTAGACCTTGGTAAGCGTAAAAGTTACCCGTACGGCCATTACCTGTTTGCACTTCATCAAAGATAAGCAGCGCATTGTGTTTATCACACAGTTCACGAACCGTATTCACGAACTCAGATGTAGGAGAGATGATACCGCCCTCGCCTTGCAGAGGTTCCATCATGATTGCACATGTGCGATCTGAGATGTGCGCTTCTAGTGCTGCAATATCGTTGTAAGGCAGGTGAGTTACATCGCCCGGTTTAGGACCGAAGCCATCAGAGTAAGCCTCTTGACCACCCACCGTTACGGTAAAGAAAGTACGACCGTGGAAACCTTGTTTGAATGCAATGATTTCAGATTTCTCAGGACCGTGAACATCTGCTGCCCAACGACGAGCTAGCTTCAATGCTGCTTCATTCGCTTCTGCACCAGAGTTGGCAAAGAATACTTTTTCTGCAAAACATACGTCTGTTAACTTCTTCGCTAGACGCAATGCAGGTTCATTGGTCATTACATTACTTAAATGCCAAATCTTGTTTGCTTGCTCAGTAACTGCGTTAACCATTGCTGGGTGACAGTGACCCAAACAGCTCACAGCGATACCACCAGCAAAGTCGATATACTCTCGGCCTTGTTGGTCCCAAACGCGTGCGCCTTCCCCTTTTACTGGGATCATTTCCATTGGGTTATAACAAGGCACCATCACCTCATTAAACAGACTACGTTCTACTTTTTTTTCCACTGTCATCGTACATTCCTTCTCGATACCGCAAGCTTCGCAAATAAGCGTACTGGTTCATAAGTGAGACAAAGATATTTTCTCTCGCCATAATCCCGCTGCAGCATTATATTTACATTTAATTAACGTTTTCAATAGTAGATTATTCTTTAGCCATCCCTAACAACCAGCTAAACGTCACTACCTATGACTATTTATGCATCAATTAATCTGTTTTATGAAGCTTTTTTTACCTAAACGCATAACCAGTAATAGCAAAGCCTTACTGGCATTGCGGTATATAGGGTTCGAGACGAAATAAGGCGAATAATTTTGCATAGGCTAAAAACTTAGCCTGAAGAGAGAGAAATGTTATAAAAAGTGATCGGCGTCAGAGGAGTAAGAGACGCGTAGCGCCCGAATTTAAACGCTTAACGAATGGGCCAACAGGTTCAACTGGCTTATTTAGACGGAGAAAGAGTCAAATTTAAACACTCAACGCGCTAAGAAGTTAGCGAGAAGCTGGTGTCCTTGCTCTGTTTTAATCGACTCAGGGTGAAATTGTACGGCATCAATCGGCAAGGTTTTGTGTTGATAACCCATGATCTCATCCATACTGCCATCTTCAAATTCCGTCCAAGAGGTCAGTTCAAAGCAGTCAGGTAGCGTGCCATTTTTCACCACCAAAGAATGGTAACGAGTCACGGTTAGAGGGTTATTGAGCCCTTGAAAAACGCTCTTGCCATTGTGGCGGATTGGAGAGGTTTTACCGTGCATTACTTGTCTGGCTCGCACTACTTCACCACCAAAGACTTGAGCAATGGCTTGATGACCAAGACACACACCTAAGATAGGCAGCTTACCCACGAAGTGTTCAATGACTTGTAGAGAGATTCCCGCATCATCGGGCGTACAAGGACCTGGTGAGATAACAAGATGGCTAGGCTTTAGCGCTTCAATACCCGCAATATCAATCTCATCGTTGCGAACAACTTTCACAGTGACCCCTAACTCACAGAAATACTGATACAAGTTATAGGTAAAAGAGTCGTAGTTATCGATGATAAGTAACATGGGTCGAAATCGTTTGCTAAATACTAAATGATTGGGAGATATAGGGGCGGTATTGTGCAATACCCATGGCGAAAGGCAAGTGGAAACTGCATTTAGCCAATAATTAAGGCCAACCTAAGTTGACCTTAATTGTTTACAGATAACTTTCCGTTACCTGTATCAGCTGGCTTGCGCAGTTAACGATGTCGCTACTTGCGACGACGCCACATTGCTAAGCCAAACAATGACATCAGTGCACCGAAGCCAAATGAGCCACCCACTCGCAGTTCAAGAACAGCAGGATCATGATCCGATGAACGGAAGTGATCTTGGTACTTAGGTAGGTCACCTTTGAACTCTTCGTTGTAGTCAAACAACGTCGACTCACCACCATTGATGTGCCAATCGGTCGCATCAACAACCCTATCTTTCAGGCTGTCACTGATCAACAAATGATCCAAGGCACCGACTTCATCATTGTATGAGTAGCTCCAGCTGTCTGGGTGCTTTTGAGCCACAGCATTAATGTAGCCGTAGTTCTTAGTGATCACAGCACCACTGTCACCAAACTGCTCAACGCCGTCAATGTAAGTGTTACGCGCCGCTTTGATTTGCTTACCGTATTTTTCTTCAGAGTAATCCGTCAGTACCAGCATTGGGTCTTCCATACCGTACGAGTTCATATCACCCAGAATCACTTTATGGCCTTTGATGCCGTCTAGCGCTTCACCCAGTGCAACAGCCGCAGCAACACGGAAGTTCTCACATGAACCTTGCTTATCAGCATCAACACCACCTTGACCGCCCTGCTCAACCGGTGCTGCATCTTCCCAACACTTAGAACCTTTCGATTTAAAGTGGTTGATCGCTACAGTCAGTTTCTCTTTGGTGCCTTTAACTTTAAAGGTTGGCGCCAATGAGTCGCGCTGGTAGTTCTTACCGTCTTCAATCACCTTACCAGAATCGTCTAACACCTCTGGTGCTTGTTGGCTTGGCATCGCGATAACACGACTGTCTTTAAGCTTAACCACTTTCTTACGGTAGATAACACCTGTTGTAATGACATCAGTACCAATCGAGTCCATCTCGTCGGTTACGCCATCTTCGTTCGAATCGACAGCCACAAAGGTATAGCGGTCTTTCTTGCGCTCAATGCGGTCATTCAGTTGGTTAACAAGCTGCTGAATGGCAGAGCCTTCACCAAAGCCGTTGTTCTCAATTTCCATCAAACCAATAATGTCAGCGTCTAAGCGAAGAATCGCATTCACAATCTTCTCTTGCTGCATCTCAAACTCAGTGATGGTGTTCGCGCCACGGTTGTTACCATGCTGATTCGCGTCGCCACCAAATGGAGAGTTAAAGTAGTTCAAGACATTGAAAGTCGCGATACGTAGATCACCTTCATCCATATCAGGCTTGTCAGTACGTGGGTCATTACGTACAAAGTTCTCAGCCGAGATCTGGTTGGTTGTCACTAAGCGGTACTCGCCGTAGCTGTAAGTCAGCACGCCTTCTAGGCCAACAATGGTGTCATCAATACGGATGTAGTCTTCCGTCGAGCCATCTTGGTCGATATCGGTGCGGCCAAAGTCTGGATAGAAAGGAACTTGTCCGTCAGCCGCTTTTTGATCGGTTTCAACGAAAAGACGGCGGTCTGCGTTATCTTCCGTTTGTTGTTTCGCGTCTTCAGAGCCTGCTGCGAAAAGCTGGTTCGGTTGCATGTTAATACGCTCATGCGCCAGTACCATGTTGTTACGACGACCTGCGTAGTCATAACCAAAGGTACGAGTGACACGCATATCAAGCGCTTCCGTCGTTTTCACCAACATGCCTTCGTAGCGTTCAAGCGTTGCAGCGAAGTTTTCATCACTGTCTAGAGCTTCAATCGCCGTTGCATCAGGCGCTTGTTGTTCGCCCTGTTTTAACCATTGGTTGTTTTCAACTTTAAGCTGAGTATGGCTGTAGTATTCTTGAACCTTACCTTTCACACACACCACATCGCCCGCAGCCAGTTCTGAGCTAGATTGATTGGTGTGAATAAATAGGCCTTCAGAAGTGCTTGAATTGAAGTCGTCATCAAGTGCTTGCAGGTAGAAACCTTTGGTTATGCCTGTAGTCACCGCACTTACAACACCTTTGACGAAATACTCATCGTCAGTGATGTAAGGATAGCCATCAATGAACGGCGATGTTGCGCCCTCACCTTGGATCTCTTGAATGGTGGTGAATACTGGGTCAGAGCCATCCTGTGTACAGGTGAACGCTTCTGGCAGTTCAACACTGTCTAGTGAACCTAGCCCTTCAATGTTGTCTTTTGGTAGCGATACCCATTGCGAAGCATCAAACGTCGCCGAAGGTGTTTGTGTCGCACGAACCAAAGTAACATCTTTGCCCCAGTCCACATCGCCCATCAAACCAACAACATCATGTACCGAACCATCTGAATTCAAGATAGCCAGCGGGTCGTCACCGTTATGGTTAGCGATGGAAGCATTAATGATGTCAGCTTTAGCTTTAATCTCATCACTCGCACTAGAGTGTGCGACAACAAGCACCTCACCGGGCGCTAAAACGTGGCCATCTAAAGGTAAAGTGGCGCCCCATGATCCGTTGCCGTTCGCTGACTTAGCCAGTGAATAACCATCTAAATTCATGCTGCTATCGCCGTTATTGGCAATCTCAACCGCTTTGTTGTAACTGCCGCCTTCCACATATTGTGAAATAAACAAATCAGCGTGTGCACTTGCCGTTAGCAAGCTACCAATTGCCACTGCTAGCAATGAAGGTTTGTGTAAAAGAGCCATCCGTTTCACCTGAGTACATTGATTTATAGTCACTGCCATCTATGGGCAGTCATGTATTTTGTGGTAACTATCAGGTTTATTTATGAAAGGAATAAGTCAGTTGGCAAGAAAATGAGGAACTTATCACTTTGGAATCATCAATTGTTTGGCACGTTATATATTTCCAACACAAATAGAAATGAGCTGAATTTTATAAACTTAAAGACCCATTAACAGGATCATCTGCACAGCATTAATATTATGAATATGCTAGCTAGATAATGCTTAAATTATCAATTCAAACAATAGGTTTACTGGGAAGGCAAATGGAGCGGGCAATAAAAAGCCCAAAGTAAACAAAGTCACTTTGGGCTCAAATTCTCAAGCGAGTTATTTTAGTTCACTCTATGGGCGAGTAACAAAACCTACCGCTTCGTATGCTTTTTTCAGTGTTACTGCAGCACGCTCAGACGCTTTTTCAGCACCCGCTTTCATTACTGCGTCCATGTAAGCACGATCAGCACGGATACGGTGGTATTCAGATTGAATCGGCTCAAGCATCTCAACTAATGCTGCGCCTACGTCTTTCTTGAATGGACCGTACATCTCAACGCCTTGGTATTGCGCTTCGATCTCTTCGAACGTTTTACCCGTCGCCGCAGAGTACAGACCCATTAGGTTAGAGATACCTGCTTTGTTTTCCCAATCGTGAGCAATACGTGGCGGTGTTTCTGCATCCGTTTGCGCTTTGTTGATCTTCTTGATGATCGACTTAGGCTCTTCTAGCAGAGTAATTACGTTCTTACGGTTGTCATCCGACTTAGACATTTTCTTCGTCGCATCTTGCAGGCTCATTACACGTGCATTCACTGTTGGAATGTAAGGTTCTGGCACTTGGAAGATTGGCGTTTCAGGGCCGTAGATGTTGTTAAAGCGATTGGCGATATCTCGCGCTAACTCTAAATGTTGTTTCTGGTCGCTACCTACTGGCACCTGGTGAGCACCGTAAAGCAGGATGTCTGCAGCCATCAACACTGGGTAGTCGTATAGGCCTACGTTTACGTCATTTGAGTGACGTGCAGACTTATCTTTAAACTGAGTCATACGGCTCAGTTCACCCATTTGCGTGTAACAGTTAAGAAGCCAACCAAGTTGAGCATGCTCTGGTACGTGTGACTGAACAAATAGCGTGCTCTTCTTTGGATCAACACCGACAGCAAGACAGATTGCTAATGCGTCTAGAGTCGCTTCATGCAGTGCTTTCGGGTCTTGGCGAACCGTAATTGCGTGAAGGTCTACAACACAGTATTGGCAATCGTAATCATCTTGCATCTGTTGCCATTGACGTAGAGCACCCAAGTAGTTACCGATACTTAGTTCACCAGATGGTTGAACACCACTCAATACGATGGGCTTGCTCATGGTTTTAATTCCTTTGCTTGTTCGCTAAGCTCGTTAACTTAGTTTCTTAACGTAGTATCTGAAAAACTTAGCTTCTTAACTTTAAAATAGAAAAGCCGCACAGCTCTTCTGTACGGCTCATCCAGTGTACTCATTGATAAGTATTTTGCTAGTGGGTTAGCTAACTTTTGTCCGCTTTATGCTGAAACTAGAACGACATCTAGTAATTGCGCAATGTTGTCTGCGACATAGTCAGGGTTTGATGCTGAAATCGGCTCACCGTGGTTGTAGCCGTAAGTCAGACCAAACGAGTGGCAGCCTGCATTCTTAGCGGCTTTAATGTCGTTGCTTGAATCACCAACCATTAGCATCTCTTCAGCCTTCACATTGTGCTTTTCTAGCAACCAATTCAGTGCCACTGGGTTCGGCTTTTTCTCTGGGAAAGAGTCGCCGCCCAACACATCAACAAAGTACTTATCGATACCGTGCTGCGCCAGAACGTCTGGTACAAATTTCGATGGTTTGTTGGTTACCAGCGCCATGGTGAAGCCCGCTTTGTCCAACTCAGCAAGCGTTTCTTTTACTGATGGATAAAGGTGGCTTAGCTTATGCCCGCCCTGCTCGTAGAAATCATCAAACAGGATGCGCGCTTTCTTAAGCAGCTCTGGCTCTAGGCTTGGGTCTACAGTTAGGTTGCGGCTGAGTGAACGCCCAATAAGTACGTCAGCACCATTACCAACGTAGTCGCGAACTTGTTCTTCACTCACTGAAGGGAAACCTAACTCCTGACAAGCTTGGTCAGCAGCGACAGCCAAATCAGGCACGCTGTCTAACAAGGTTCCATCCAAATCAAAGGCGATCAGTTTTATTGAGCTTAATAACATCTTACTTTCCTATTAATTATATTCGTCTTATGTGCTGAGCGATAAGACGTAAAAAAGGGGCCAATCAGCCCCTTTATCTAAATTTTTTGATTTTAGGTCAACTGACCCTAGTTCTACTTTATGCGTTAACTTTTGCAAGCTCTGCACGCATCTCATCAATCACTTCTTTGTAATCTGGTTGATTGAAAATTGCAGAACCGGCAACGAACATATCTGCGCCCGCTTCTGCAATTTCACGGATGTTATCAACCTTCACACCGCCATCAATCTCAAGGCGAATATCACGGCCAGATTCGTCAATAAGTTTACGAACAGCGCGCAGTTTATCAAGAGTATGAGGAATGAAAGATTGACCGCCAAAACCAGGGTTCACTGACATCAGTAGAATCATGTCGACTTTGTCTAGGATGTAATCAAGGCAAGAAAGTGGCGTTGCTGGATTCAATACTACACCCGCTTTACAGCCGTGTTCTTTGATTAGCTGTAGAGTACGATCAACGTGCTCAGAAGCTTCAACGTGGAAGGTAATCATTGATGCGCCGGCTTTAGCAAACTCAGGCACAATGCTATCCACAGGCTTAACCATTAGGTGAACATCGATAGGCGCTGTAATACCGTAGTCACGTAGCGCTTTACAGATAGGAGCGCCAAAAGTCAGGTTCGGTACGTAGTGGTTGTCCATCACATCGAAGTGCACAACATCAGCACCGGCTGCGAGTACTTTCTCTACGTCTTCACCAAGACGAGCAAAATCTGCAGACAAAATCGATGGAGCAATTAGAAAATCTTTCATACCAAACCTCTTAAGAGTGAGTAAATTGCGAATATCACCGCCTTGTGACCTCTCGTACACAAATACAAGACTCGATCCCAAGACTATTTGGTGTGCAATTCTACCTAAGCACCTAAGCAGATCCTAGCAGTTCGAAAGATTAGTTTATGAAAGTCCCCGTGGGTCACTCAATTTGATGAGTTCGAGGGTTATTCTGACTACTACAATTCTGTTGAAGCGTGTTGCTGGTTTTTCTCTTTATGAAAAAGTGCCAGTAACTCATCGACTTTATTGCGCCCTGCGCCATCACGGCTAATCGTGCGCTTAACCTTGACCACGTTCAGCTCCGCACCATGGTATAAGCGGCGCGTTAAGGTAGTGTCATGGTTTGAAATCAAGACAGGGATGCCTCGTTCCATTGCCGCTCTTTCTGCAACATCAGCCAAAGCCGCTTGATCATCTAAGCTGAAGCCATTACCTGCGTAGGAGGTAAAGTTAGCAGTGCTAGACAATGGCGCATAAGGAGGATCACAATAAACCACACAGCCTTTACGGGCGCGGCTAAAGGTCTCACTGTAGCCTTCACAAACAAACGTCGCTTTTTTCGCTTTCTCAGAGAAAAACTCAAGCTCAGCTTCTGGGAAGTAAGGTTTTTTGTAAGAACCAAACGGAACGTTAAAACCACCTTTCTTGTTGTATCGACATAAGCCATTGAAGCCAAATCGGTTCATATACAAGAAAGCAAGCGAGCGATACATGACATTGTCGGTACCATTGAACTCAGCTCGAATATCTAAAAAGACTTCTTTGCGATTATTCTCAGGACAGAACCAGCGCTTCGCTTCAGAGATGTAGGTTTCAGGGTCAGTTTTAAGAAGGTTGTACAAGTTGATAAGATCGGGATTGATATCCGCAAGCAGGTACTGTTCAAAATCAGTATTCAAAAATACTGAGCCTGCACCGACAAACGGCTCTACCAATTTTCGAGCAGGTGGCAGGTGACGTTGGATGTCTTCAACTAGGCCATATTTACCACCAGCCCATTTTAGAAAGGCACGCTGCTTTTTCATTTACTGCTCTATCTATCAACTCAAAAATAAGGCTGCGGAATGTAACATATTTTGAGGCTAAGCTCAGGGTTATTTCGCACGTTCTATCTCTCGATGCACTTGATTCATCGATTTTGCCCAAGGTTCCAACTGTTGAAGTGGTTTTGATAAAGCACTTACCGCGTCTCGCGCCACTTGAATCGTTGGGTAATCTTGATAAGTGATGATAAACCACTTGGTATCGTTACGAAGTGTTGGGTAAATACGAACCTTGTCTTCGACTTCATATTCTTCAATAAAAGACTGAACATCTTCTAATGACGTCATCGCGCTCAACTGTAAGGTATACGCGCGTGGCGAGATAGCTTGTAACTCTTCACGAGCAAATGAGAAGGTGATCTTTTTCGTCGGTGGTGTTGATTCCGTTAGGTCAGCATCTTCATCAACTGAAACTTGTGACTCGTTTTTCGCCGCATCAGATTGCGAGTTAACCTCAGCACCTGTGTTTTCTTCAACGGCAGCATCAATCGCACTGGTATCGGCACTTTTCGGCTTGTCATCCAGTAACGCATCAACCACATCAGAAGTAATCACCACACGTTGCTGCTCTTGTTTCACTTCACCAACACTGGCTGTACCTTCCACCACAACCGGTGGTAAAGATGAACTGTCATCGTCAGCACCTTGGTAACTCATGTCAGTGTCGGTTTCAGAATCAACCGAACCGTCGATTCCTGTTTGCTCTGTGCCACTTTCCACTTCAACCGTCGGGATAGCGGTCTGCTCTATCGGTGCAATGAGAGATTGCGCTTTATCATCAGGGGTTGGCTGACTGAACATCCACCAGTAACCGCCGCCGATAACAACCAACAACAACGCCACCACAATCGCGATATTGATAGGTGAACCAATGATTGAGCGAATAATAATCCTTTTTTCCACTTTCAATTCTCCTAAGGCCATTAACTCACCAGGCAAAGGTTGCGCTTTATTAAACGCACGTCGCACGCGAGTTTCAGACTCATCATCAACATATCGAATCACCAGTGATTCAAAGAAATGTTCAGCTTCGGGTTGGGATAGATTATCGATCTCGAGATCGATAGGCTTGTGTTGTTGACCGTAGCTCAGACGTGTTAACAGCGGGTCTAAATGGCCAGGTTCCGAGAAGAGAACGATATTGATCGTCCATTGAGGATTAGATTGAGCCTCAAGTACCAGCATCCACAGTTCGGATACTAGGAGTTCTGAGAGTCGGTGGGCATCATCGATAACGATAACCACATGACACGAATCTCCATCCAGTAACCGTGCAAGGCTATCTGATAAAGAGTCATGTTGATTAAAGAGTGGATCAGAAACGATCTGACTAAGAATAAGAGCTCGGTGTTGCTGATCATCTTGGCTTGGGTGACAAAGCAGTAAACACTGATTCTTTTCTGTCGACCACGCCTCTAGATAACGCTGAGCTAACCATGAACGGCCAGAGCCAGTTTTACCAGCGACCGTGACGAGGTTTGAGCCAAAGTTAGTCAAAAGCTGTAAGCGTTCTAATAGCTCAACTTGAGATTCTAACTCTAATACTCTTAATTCATGAGCCAAACTCATTGGGGATCCCTACTGATAAGATCGATCAGTAAAACGCTTCAGTTGCCTAGGGGTTAACTAGGCAACATCACAACCAAATTTAAAGAGTACGGCAGAAATCAATCGCTTGTTTAATGATGTCTTGAGGCACATCAGCGACCACTTCAGCAGTACCAATACTTGTTGGTAATACCAAACGTAACTGACCAGACAGCACTTTTTTATCGCGCATCATGTGCTTCATAAAGTCTTCAAAAGACATGCTTTCTGGCGTATGGATTGGCAGTTTCGCATTCTTGAGTATAGAAATAATTCGCTCAAGCTGCTGCTGAGAGATCAGTCCCTGTAATTGAGCCGTTTTGGCTGCCATTACAGTACCTGAAGACACAGCTTCACCATGTAGCCAATTACCATAGCCTAGTTCTGCTTCAATCGCATGACCAAATGTATGACCTAGGTTCAATAACGCTCTGATTCCTGACTCTTTTTCATCGATAGCAACCACTTCAGCCTTAATTGCACAACAACGAGCAATTGCGGTGATCAGTGCTTGTTCATCAAGTTGATAAAGTTTCTCTAGATTCAGTTCCAACCAATCAAAGAAGGTTTCATCATAGATGATGCCGTATTTGATGACCTCAGCAATACCTGCTGCAAACTCACGCTCAGGAAGCGTTGATAAACAGTTTGTATCGATGATGACAGATTTTGGTTGATAGAAAGCGCCGATCATATTCTTGCCAAGGGGATGGTTCACTGCGGTTTTACCACCTACAGAGGAATCCACTTGAGAAAGAAGTGTCGTCGGGATCTGAATGAAATCAATACCGCGTTGGTAACAAGAGGCAGCAAAACCGACCAAATCACCGATAACACCACCACCCAAAGCAATCACTACCACATCGCGGCTGTAATTTCCTTCAAGCATGTAGCTCATCACTGAGTTGAACGTTTCAAGTGTTTTGTACTGCTCACCGTCTGGCAACTCTAAAAGAGAAGTTTGACAGCCTACTTGATCCAATAGCGATAAAATTTTATTGGCATAAAGAGGCGCTACTGTCACATTACTGATAACAACAACTTTCTGTTTGCCAGATAAAAAAGAAAGGTACGCCGGGTCTTCAAATAACCCGGCGCCAATAGAGATAGGGTAGCTACGCTCAGCTAGATTGACCGTAATCCGTTCCATGGGTTTGCTCTCCGAAAAAATGAACTTAACGTTCTTCTAGCATTTTTACGATCTGGTTGGCTACCACTTTTGCACTTTGGTCGTCAGTACGAACTGTGTAGTCCGCCACTTCGTCGTATAGTGCGTTGCGAGATACAGCTAGATCTTCTAGCACATCACGCGGGTTGTCTGTTTGAAGTAGAGGGCGTTTCTTGTCGCGGTTAGTGCGAGCAAGTTGCTTTTCAATTGTTGTCTCTAGGTATACAACAATGCCTCGTGCAGATAGACGGTTACGGTTCTCTTTGCTCAGTACTGAACCACCACCTGTCGCAAGAACAATACCTTGTTCTTCTGTCAGATCGTTGATTACAGATTCTTCGCGCTTACGGAAACCATCTTCGCCCTCAACATCAAAAACCCATGCGATGTCTGCGCCAGTGCGCTCTTCGATCACAGTGTCAGAGTCTAAAAACTCCATATGAAGTTGGGAAGCTAGGTGTCTACCAATTGTACTTTTGCCGGCGCCCATTGGGCCAACAAGAAAAATATTGCGTTTCTCAGCCATGTTTTTAGCAGTAATTTACAACGTTAATTCAATGACATCGCCACAAGGTAGGTCAGTACAAGTACTGAAATTAAAAGGCCCGTGGCACCGATTCCTCACAGATAATTCGTGATAAGACCCGAAATTATCAAGGTTAGGTGCCACTAATGCAACTTTATTTTTAATCTAATTGTTCATTACTGAATCACAACTTTAGGTGTAACAAAAATAAGTAGTTCACTTTTACCCACATTTTCATAGCTGCGACGGAACAATGCCCCCAAAACTGGCAGGTCTCCCAACAACGGAACTTTGTCGACTGTGCTGCTAACACTGTGTTGAAATATCCCACCAAGAACAACCGTTTCACCATTATTAACAAGTACTTGCGTGCCAATTCTTTGAGTGTCGATTGCCACAGCCTCGCCGGTTCCTGTTTTCACAACCTGACCCGGTCTGTCCTGAGTAACACTCAAATCTAATACCAGACGATTATCAGGGGTTATCTGTGGTGTGACCTTAAGACTCAAGACCGCTTTTTTAAATGCGACCGAAGTTGCACCACTGGAAGAGGATTCTAAATAAGGGATTTCAGTACCTTGCTCAATGTAAGCAGGCTTTTTATTGGTGGTGATTAAGCGTGGACTAGAAATAATCTCAGCTTTAGACTCTTGCTGCAGTGCCGACAATTCAAGATCAAGCAAGGTATCGGAACCCAGCTTAGCCACCTGAAACGCAATGCTTGATGCATTAGGCGATGTCGCCCCTAGATTAACGTTGAGGTAATCGTCAATCGCACTATCCCCACCATTATCGTCATACGGTGCAATTTGTGATGGATGGTTACCTTCTATTGAGCCGCCGACTTTGAAGCTTCCGTTGGTCGAAGAAACACCCCAACGTACCCCTAACTCATCAAGGTTACCCTCGGTCACTGTGACAATACGCGCCTCTATCTGTACTTGCTTCACCGGAATATCTAGCGATTCAATAATGCCTCGGATCACCGCAATGTTTTCTTCCAATTCACGAATGAGCAGTGAATTGGTTCTCTCATCAATGGTAATCGAACCTCGGTCAGACAGCATACTCACCGCCCCTTCCCCACCAATCATATCGGCGATGTCGGTCGCTTTAGCAAAGTTAATCTTGATGATTTCTGATTTAAGCTCACCCAGCTCTTCTTCCAAACGAGACTTTTCTAAGGCTTGCTGCTCTCGAAGGTCAAGTTCAGCTTTCGGCGCAACCAAGATGACATTGCCATCAACACGCTTATCCAAGCCTTTAACTTGCAAGATAATGTCGAGAACTTGCTGCCAAGGTACACCATCTAACCGTAACGTGAGGTTACCTGAAACCGAATCAGACACCACTAAGTTGAAGTCGTTGTAATCGGCAATGAGCTGAAGAACATTACGAACTGGAATGTCTTGGAAATTAATTGAGATGAGTTTGCCCTCTTTCTCCAACACACTCTTCTCAGCAGCACTCTCTTTAACCAGCGGCTTACTCACGATGACCTCGATAAAACGACCTTTTAGGTTGTACTCGTATTGATAATCATCGGCGATCGTGGCTAACAGTCGAGTGCTTGGCGTTTCTCTGAAGACCTCAACCCCTTCTACTAAGGTGGCAAAGTCTTTTACATCCAACAAATAAAGCTTGTCGTCATCCACCTTAGTATTAAGCAGTTCAATGCTCAGCCCTTCTTGAACTTTTTGAACATCGACCACCGCAGTGCTGGTTGCCAATTCAATAATGATGACCGCATCTTTGTTCTTGTTGACCCTGAAATCGATGTTGTCCAAATTATTGGGTGATGTCTCTGCGTAACTCATCACGCTAAAAAACAACATCATAGACAGCACTGCACCCTGTAGCCCTTTGTTCATTATCTCGCTTATTCCTTTAATCATAGTTACATCTCATATCCACATCGTGTGGCATTGGTTTACTTCAGAGCCAGCCTAACGTTGCGCTTATGCCAACAACCTAAGCCATCTGGAAGAGTTTCATTAATCTGAACGTACTGGCTCGTCACCTTAGTCACTCGGCCATTATTGAGGCCGATAAACTGGCCCTTCTTCACATTCACCACATTGCCCCTTGGCGTTTGCACTAAACCAAACACACTGGAGCCGCTGCCCATCACGCCTCTTAAACGCAGCTTACTCAGCGGATACTTCTCTAGCTTGCCATTACGAGAGCGTGCGCTTGGTTGCCAACAGTCTTTCTTAACCAAAGGTTGGTTTTGTACGATAGCTTCTTTAGGAAGCTCAAAGGGAGGGCGAAATGCTCTTCGCTGATAGTTAGCGGCTACAAATTCCGTTGCTGGGACAAGTTGCTCGACCTCTTTTTTTGCTTTGGCTTCAACTTGCACCACAAAATCTTCTAACGAATCTTGATTGGCTTTACAGCCCGTCAGCGCGAGCAGTAACAAGGTTGAATACAACGCTCTATTGAGTTTCATCGTCTACCTCCGATTTAAACTGGTAGGTATAAGCGCGAACTCGGAAGTGCAACGTGCTGCTTTCTTGACTGACTCGCTGCCAATTCACATCATCGAAGCTAATAATGCGCGGCAGCTTGGCGATGGCCGCAGAGAAGTCACCAATCTCATGGTAGTCACCCGTCAGCTCGATATTGAGCGGTAAGCGATAAAGAAACTCTTTGTTCTGCTTTTGTCCCCAATCAATTCGAGTAAAGGTCAGCACATTATCCAAGCCAAGTTCATTTACGGAAGCCAGCATACTGGCGAGCTCTTTTTGCACGGGTAATTGCTCTAACAGATAATCGTAACGGCTAGTCAGCTCATCCAACTGGCTCTGAAGCTTCGGTAGAGCTGCGACCTTATTGGCTTTAATCCTTAAAGTAGCTTTCAAGGTCAGCTCTTGCTGCTTCAATTGTTGCAGTTCATCATCCATTGGCATGATGTAGAACCAAACGCCAACGCCCTGAATCAAGATCATCAGCAATAGAACCACCGCCAGTTGAGGCAGTAGCGGCCATTCAGTGATCTCATCGACATCAAGGTCTTGCAAACTGACCATATTTTGAAAACTAGCCATGGTTCGCCCCCTTCTCTTTTATCTTCGCGGTTGTGTTGTCTAAAGAAACAGGGCTAAACACAAAAGAGACCTTGAAGGTCTGGAACTCCTTATTGAAGCGCTTGCGGTTATGAACAATAGAATGCATCTCGACACTGTTAAGTGACTCAGAGCGCTCCAAGTTATCCAACATAGTCGCAAGACGAGCAGTACTGTCGCTGATGCCCGACATTTCAATCTCTTGACCATTCATCTTTATCTTGTCGACATAGACGCCCTCAGGAATCAGCTCTGGCATCAAGTTCATAAAGTCAGTGGTCTTATTGCGACCAAGCTGTAAGGACTCCACAACGTCGAGCCGAGTCAGGATCGCTTTATGTTCTTGCTCCGCTACTTTCAGTGATTGGATTTGTCGGTCGAGCTGGGCAATGTATTGCTTTAGGTAAGTAAGACGTGCTTGCTGCTTGTCTTGCTGAGCATGGAAATAGTTGCCCACCGCCCATTGCCCTCCAAGCGCGATGATGACGCCAAGAATGACCAGATGAACAAAGCGCTTTTTGTGCTGAGCGCGAATCTCATCACGCCAAGGCAACAAGTTAATTTGATGCAACATGCTTTCCTCCTTGCCATTTAAGCCCACTCATCGCCATACCCGCAGCAATACCAAAGTGTTGCCAGTCCATCGGCAGTCGGTATCTCTTGGCTACCTTATTCTCAAAAAGAGATAAAGGGTTTAGCGACTCACAGCTCAGCTGAAAGTGACGCTCAAGCTCTTCGGTGACCATGGGAATGCTGGCACCCTCACCCATCAACCAGATCCCTGAGATCGGTTGAAGCGCATTAACCGAGGAATAGAGCTGCAACTGACGCTTAAGTTTTTCAATCAAGTTAACAATGAACTTATGTGTCTCCTCTGCGGTGCCGAATACGCTCTCGATATCATCAGGGGTGTCAGTGCTACGGAGATCTTGGGTACCAAAGGCAATATCTTTATAAAACGGGGCTGAACCTTGTGGAATGATGCCTAACGATGTTTGGTCGACACCCACATCCACCAGCAACCAATTACCCTTTTCTGGATACATGCGCGAAGCCAACTGCCAGATATTGAGTAACCCATGCGCCTGCGTATCCACCACTACAGGTTTAAAACCAGCCTTGGTTAAAGCATCCGCTCGACTCTCTACTACTTCTTTACGTGTGGCGTACACCTGATAACTGCTTGTCGATCCTTTACCAAATCGTTTGTCTTCGAGCTTTACAAAATCTAAACTCAGCTCCTCGATAGGAAAGGGAGACTGGTGAGCAAAGGTTTGATAGATAGAAAACTCTTTTTCTCTGTCTTCTAACTCACTCTCTATTTGCAGTACTTTGCTGATCACTGTGTTATCAGGTACCGAAATGGCGACGTTGCGACAGCCAAAAGGCAGTTCTTTCCTAAGTTCTTTAAGTTTCTTAACAGTTTTCTGATACTCCAGAGTATGGTTAGCTGTAAAAATGTCGTCCGAAATCGGCAGCTCTTTGTATCCCACTAGGGCATACAACTCCCCCACGGGTTTTAGTACCACAGCTTTGATACTGTGATGATTTATATCTATACCTGTAATTAATGATGAACCCATGTGACCTAGCTCCTGAAGTGCCAAGCATTTCGTTGATTATCTAGGGGTTGTGATTATTAGTTAAATAAGCGTTAATAAACGAAAGCTAAGTTTTTAGCCTAGAGTACAAGGGTTTGCTGCTTATCAGCCTTAACTAATCAGGGATTATCCGGTGAAGTTCATAAAGCGATTATTCATATTTACATTGATTTGCATGATTCTTGGAGTCAGTACAATTTTCGGGTTTTATTATTACGTAAAACCAGAGTTACCTGATGTTGCCACTTTGCGTGACGTAGAACTCCAAACGCCAATGCAAGTCTTCAGTCAAGACGGTAAGTTGATCTCTCAATTTGGTGAAAAACGTCGCAACCCAGTGACTTATGACGAGATACCTCGCCACCTTGTTGAAGCCCTGATTGCTACCGAAGACAGTCGTTTCTACGAGCACCCAGGTATTGACCCAATTGGTATTACTCGTGCTGCGATCGTAGTTGCGATGTCAGGATCCGCAAAACAAGGTGCGAGTACCATTACTCAGCAGCTTGCGCGTAACTTCTTCTTATCTAATGAGAAAAAGGTCATGCGCAAGATCAAAGAGATCTTCATTGCGATCCACATTGAGCAATTGCTTAGCAAAGAAGAGATCATGGAGCTGTACGTCAACAAGATCTTCCTAGGCCACCGTTCATATGGCTTTGGCGCTGCTGCACGCGTTTACTTTGGTAAAGACCTCCCTGAACTGACTCTTAGTGAAATCGCTACGCTTGCTGGTATGCCAAAAGCACCATCAACCATGAACCCTATCTACTCTCTTGAGCGCGCGACAAACCGTCGTAACGTAGTATTACGCCGCATGTTAGATGAGCAATACATCACTCAAGAAGAATACGACCAAGCTCGCAATGAAACTCTGGTATCAAAATACCACGGTGCAGAGATTGAACTCAGCGCACCATATGTTGCTGAAGTCGCACGTGCTTGGATGGTAGAACGCTACGGCGAAGCTGCTTATACATCAGGCATGAAGGTCTACACGACCGTCGATTCAAAACTACAAAAAGCCGCTAACCAAGCCGCGATTAAAAACTTACTAGGCTACGATGAACGTCACGGCTACCGTGGTGCTGAAAAAGTATTGTGGCAAACTGAGCAATCAGCTTGGGATCATGAACAAATCGTTAAGCACCTTAAGTCTCAACCAACCTATGGTGACCTTGTCCCTGCCGTTGTAACGGACGTTGATGCAAAAAGCGCACAGATTTGGGTTAAGAACCAAGGCAAAGGCTCTATCGAATGGCAAGGCATGAACTGGGCACGTAAGTTCCTAACAGATAATCGTCAAGGCCCTGCCCCATCTCAAGCAAAAGAGATTCTTGCGGTTGGTGAGCAGATCTGGGTTCGCCATGAAGCAATAACAGGCGACGAAGTCTCTGAAGAGCCAACAGAAGAAGCAACGACGGAAACTGAAACACCGGTTGTATGGCGACTAAGCCAAGTACCAAATGCGAACACCGCTTTTGTTGCAATGAACCCGAACAACGGCGCGGTATTGTCGATGGTGGGTGGCTTTAACTTTGTTCACAACAAATTCAACCGTGCGACGCAATCTATTCGTCAGGTGGGTTCTGGTATCAAGCCATTTATCTACTCAGCAGCGATTGATAAAGGTCTAACGTTGGCATCATTGATCAACGATGCGCCTATCAACCAATGGGATAAGAGCCAAGGTACGGCATGGCGACCAAAGAACTCACCACCGACTTACGTGGGTCCAACTCGTTTGCGTATTGGCTTAGCTCAATCTAAAAACGTAATGGCGGTACGTGTATTGCGTGAAGTAGGCCTAGATAATACTCGTAACTACCTAACTCGATTTGGTTTTGATATTGACGAAGTACCGCGCTCTGAAACCATTGCTCTGGGTGCGGGTAGCTTAACGCCAATGAAAGTAGCACAAGGTTACTCAGTATTCGCTAATGGCGGCTACTACGTTGAACCTTTCTACATCAGCCGCATTGAAACACCCTATGGTGAGACTGAATTTGAAGCGACACCGAAAGTGGTGTGTAAAGACGATTGCCAACAGCCAATGACTGCAGACCCAATGGCGGATGAATTTG
The DNA here is from genome assembly GCF_030397615.1 of Vibrio sp. 14N.309.X.WAT.E.F5. Classification (NCBI taxonomy): domain Bacteria; kingdom Pseudomonadati; phylum Pseudomonadota; class Gammaproteobacteria; order Vibrionales; family Vibrionaceae; genus Vibrio; species Vibrio sp. 14N.309.X.WAT.E.F5. The sequence goes on from NZ_JAPNXR010000047.1 coordinate 56,949, forward strand.
CAGAGCAAGACGTTGATGCCAAAGTACAATACGCACCTCAAGTTATCTCTGAACAGAACGCATTCCTTGTTCGTGAAATGATGTACAGCAACATCTGGGGTGGTGGTGATTGGAGCGCAGGTACTGGTTGGAACGGTACAGGTTGGCGTGCACAACCGTTGAAGCGTCGTGACATTGGCGGCAAAACCGGTACTACCAACGATTCGAAAGATACTTGGTACAGCGGTTACGGCCCTGGCATGGTTGCAACGGTATGGGTTGGTTTTGATAACCACAACCGCAACCTAGGTCGAACCAAAGCGAACTCTAACCTTGGCAAGAGCCAGATTACTGGTGCAGAAGCTGGCGCAAAAACAGCAGAACCTGCATGGGTTGATTTCATGGGCACAGCGTTAGCGGGTGTTCCTGCGCAGCGTAAAGAAATTCCGGAGAACATCGTTCGTGTTCGTATCGACCGTGAAACCGGCTTACTGACCAACAAGTTCGATAGCTCATCGATGTTCGAGTATTTCGAAAAAGGCACAGAGCCAACCGAGTACATTACTGAACGTTTCAACGATGACATCTACTCAACGTCATCAGGCGAAGCAGTAGAAGAGCTGTTCTAGTCGATAGCCGAACCTACAAAAAAGGGTTGATATGAATTCATATCAACCCTTTTTTTATATCTATAATCTTATCTATCTACGATTTAAATTAAATGGCTAAACAGCTTTATCTAATTGAGTTCGGATAGCATCAGCCAATTGCTCAAAGCGCCCCTTTAGCGGAGAACCCGGTCGGTAAGCCACGACAATTCGACGTGAAGGTGTTGGATTCACCGCAGGTACGTAACACACTCCATCTTTCTGCTTTTCTTTGGGTACCGATAGCTGAGGTAGCAAAGTAATACCGGCTCCAGCTGCGACCATATTACGCAGCGTTTCTAAGCTGGTCGCTTTAAAACGTTCATCATCTTTTGCACCCGCAGCAAAACAGAAGCCCAAGGCTTGGTCTCGTAAGCAGTGACCATCACCTAGCGCAAGTACGGTTTGTCCATTTAACTGCAGCATATCGACAGTGTCCTGCTGAGCCCACTCATGACCACACGGTACGGCAACACTTAATGGCTCGTCATAGACATCAATCTCTTTGAACGCTGCCGTTTCATCAACCGCAGCCAGCACCAAGCAATCAAGCTTGCCATCTTCTAGTTGGCTCACTAACTGATGGGTCTGCGCTTCGTGCAGGTAAAGCTCAAGATCTGGGAAACTCTCTTTTAGATGAGGAATAATCTTTGGCAAAATGTATGGGCCAACGGTAGGGATAAAACCAATGTGCATTGGCCCCGTCATCGCTTCACCGTGCCCACTCGCCATATCTTTAAACGTCTTTACCTCGCTGAGAATGCGCTTGGCTTGTTCAACAAGTTGTAAACCTGATTCTGTAAATATTACCTTCCTTGGGCTACGCTCGGTTAACTGAAGTCCAATTTCATCTTCCAGTTTGCGTATTTGACCGCTCAATGTCGGCTGACTTACAAAGCACGCTTCTGCTGCTTTTCGAAAATGTTTGTGCTCAGCGAGCGCCACCAAGTATTCAAAGTCACGAATGTTCATGATCAGTCTCTTACCTCAGGTTTTAATAAGAACAAGGTTTTTAATAGAAACATTTAAAAGAAAAATGCTCTTGATAGAATTTACCTATCAAAACCATAACATCAAACGATTAGAGCTATCAAAGGATTTATCTAATAATGGGCTCAACGAAACGAAACAGAGCAAAGAAAAACGTTAAGCTCTGATAGAACAAAATTAAAATACTATTTAAGGAAATCAATATGTTTGCATCTAAAGAAGGTCAATCAATCCCTCAAGTAACATTCCCAACTCGCCAAGGCGATGCATGGGTTAACGTAACGACGGAAGAGCTATTCAAAGACAAGACAGTTATCGTATTCAGCCTACCAGGTGCGTTTACACCAACATGTTCTTCAAGCCACCTACCTCGTTACAACGAACTGCACTCTGTGTTCAAAGAAAACGGCGTTGATGACATCCTTTGTGTTTCTGTAAACGACACGTTCGTAATGAACGCGTGGAAAGCAGACCAAGAAGCTGAAAAAATCACATTCATCCCAGATGGCAACGGTGATTTCACAGACGGCATGGGTATGCTAGTTGAGAAAAACGACATCGGCTTTGGCAAACGTTCATGGCGCTACAGCATGCTGGTTAAAAACGGCGTGGTAGAAAAAATGTTCATCGAAGAAGACGTACCAGGCGACCCGTTCAAGGTTTCTGATGCTGATACTATGCTTAACTACCTTGCTCCTGAGCACAAAGAGCAAGAGTCAATCACAGTATTCACTAAGCCAGGCTGTCCTTTCTGTATGAAGGCGAAACAAAACCTAATCGACAAAGGTCTAAACTACGAAGAAGTGGTTCTAGGTAAAGACGCAACAACAGTAAGCCTACGTGCAATCTCTGGTCGCACTACCGTTCCTCAAGTCTTCATCGGTGGTAAGCACATCGGTGGCAGCGAAGAACTAGAAGCTTTCCTAGGTTAATCACCTAGTCGCTAATAAACGCCTAGCAATTAAATAACCTAAATAATTAAATAGCTTAGTAATACCGCTAACCCACCCTCTTGTGGGTTAGCGATTCCAAACCACTCTCATCTGAGCTTTGGAAAAAGAATACAGCCTGTGGCTCGCCCGCTTTGAACTAACCTATAGTTAGTAACAAAAAGCAGAACCACAAGCTAAACCTAATAAAACAGAATCACAAAACTGACCCGTTATCCTGACTCTCAAAAAATCACCAGAGTTGGAGGGGTTCGTTCAAACTAAATTCAGCCATTGCGAGAAAATTATTATGAAACAAGTCAATGTAGATGTAGCAGTTATCGGGGGCGGTACGGCAGGTCTAGGTTCTTACCGCGCTGCAAAAGCACACACTGACAGTGTCGTGATGATTGAAGGCGGCCCTTACGGTACAACCTGTGCTCGTGTTGGTTGTATGCCATCTAAACTGCTTATTGCCGCTGCAGAAAGCGTACATCACATCGAGAAAGCTCCGGCTTTTGGCGTTCACCCACAAGGTGATATCGTGATTAACGGCCGTGAAGTGATGGACCGAGTGAAGTTTGAACGTGACCGTTTTGTTGGTTTTGTTTTAGAAGGCGTTGATGAAATCCCAGAGCAAGACAAGATCTCTGGCTACGCAAAGTTCTTAGACGACAACACGCTACAAATAGATGACCACACGGTTGTGACCGCTAAGCGTATTGTTATCGCAACAGGTTCTCGCCCTGCATACCCTGCAGTTTGGAATGAACTTGGCGACCGCCTAATCATTAACGATGACGTGTTCAGCTGGGATGACTTACCAGAATCAGTTGCGGTATTTGGCCCGGGTGTTATTGGCCTAGAGCTTGGTCAATCACTACACCGCTTAGGGGTGAAAACCAAACTGTTCGGTTTGGGTGGTCAAGTTGGCCCAGTAACCGACCCAGAGATCATGGCTTACGCAGACAAAGCCTTCAATGAAGAGTTCTACCTAGATGCCGATGTGAAAATCGAAAGCATGAAACGTATCACCACTGAATCAGGTGAGGCTCGCGTCGAAATCCAGTTCATCAATAAGCAAGGTGAACTAGAAACCAACATCGTTGAGTATGTGCTGGCAGCAACAGGTCGTCGTCCGAATACAGATAAACTTGGCTTAGAGAATACCTCTCTAGAACTTGATGAGCGTGGTGTTCCAATTGCCGACCACTACACGCTACAAACATCGCTACCATCAGTATTTATTGCCGGTGACGCAAGCAACCAACTGCCTCTGCTGCATGAAGCAGCAGACCAAGCACGTATTGCGGGTGATAATGCAGGTCGCTTCCCTGAGATTCGCGCAGGCTTACGCCGCTCTAAAATCTCTGCGGTATTCTCTGACCCACAAATCGCGATGGTTGGTGAAACATACAAAGAGATCATAACCCGCTTAGGCACCTGTGGTTGTTTCGCAACCGGTGAAGTGTCTTTCGAAAACCAAGGTCGCTCACGAGTGATGCTACGTAACAAAGGTATTCTGCACGTGTACGGCGAGCAAGGTACAGGTCGCTTCCTTGGTGCTGAAATGATGGGACCAAACGCAGAACATTTAGCTCACTTACTCGCATGGGCACACCAGAAAAAGATGACGGTTTCTGAAATGTTGGATATGCCGTTCTACCACCCAGTAATCGAAGAAGGTGTGCGAACAGCACTGCGTGACCTGAATGCGAAACTGCATCTAGGTCCAGAGATGGTGAAACACTGTCTAGATTGCGGCCCAGGTTGTTAATCTCAGGTCATTGAAAATCTAGCAGTTTGGTCTATTAACAAAGACTAGATACTAAAAAGGAAAGCCATTGGCTTTCCTTTTTTTTTTGGCAACGAGCAAATAACAGATTCCCGATTACGCTCCTTCGTCGCTTTCGGGAATGACGCTACTTTTAATACAGAGCAAACCCAAAACCCAATCAGAAGAACGCATCAGCTAAACCAAAACTTAGCCGTCATTCCAGAACCGAGGGACGAGGTATCTGGAATCTCTTAAAGCCATTGCTTGTATCTAAAGACTTAGCAATTACTTCTCAGCGGCAATCACAGAGATCTCAACCAGTAGCGCTTCACGAGCCATATCGCCAGTTACACATGCGCGAGCTGGAGCGTGGCCTTCAGGTACCCATGCATCCCATACTGCGTTCATTTTTTGGAAGTCTTTCATGTCTTTCAAGTAAATCGTTGCTGACAGCATGTGCTCTTTGTCGCTGCCTGCTTGTTCAAGTAGCGCTTCTACTTTATCTAGCATTGTCTGTGTTTGTTCTGTGATGTCTTTGGTTGCATCCGCACACACTTGGCCACATAGGTAGATAGTACCGTTGTGTTTAACAATACGGCTCATGCGTTGCTTCGTTTCTTGGCGCTCAATCATCGATCTTCTCTCTCTATGTCACCGTGATCCAATATCTTGTGACGTGGTATTATCAAGGCAACAAGCATAACGCGAATTAAGCCTAAGATGACATGTGTTCATTGCAATAAAAATGAAAAAATCTTCAACAAACTCGGTCGCTGCCAACGTTGTATGAATCAACTGATGGTGTTGTCGCTAGTAAGTTGGGGAGCATGGTGGTTATTTTTCAGAGAAGACCCGAAAACCATTAATGCCATCGCCTTGATGATGGCCGCGTTGGCATTCAGTAGTTTGCTGTCACTGCATTGGATAATGAAATTTGTGGTGCTGCCTTTAAGGAAGAAGAAGCGTTAGCAGAGAGACTTTATTAGATAAACGATAATGGCTAGATGTTCGATTCAATGACCCGATAGTGCTTCGATTTAACGACCTATCCTCATTTCCCAAACAGCAGATAGAAAAAAGCCCCAGAACCAATCGATTCTAGGGCTTTCTTAGAAAATTCTAAGAAAAAGCAGTGGTACTTTAATAGACCGGACTTTTCTTAGTTTGTTCCCAAAAAAGATCAGATTTTTGATCTTTTTTTTAGGGGCTATAAAATCAATGCCTTATGCAACATTCACCTTAGCTATAATCTGCTCTACCAAATTCACTTCCAACGCCACTTCATCACATGCATGTTGACGAGGACACTGGTCGCAATCTTTCAGTACCTTCTCAGGTAGCAAAGATTTCGATGTCGGTAAGAAGTCATGCTTCATAAAGAACTCGGGAGTACGAGTCAGCACAAACACCTTCTTGATTGCCATTTGGCGAGCCTTCTCAACCAAGTGCTGCACAATCGCGGTACCCTGCCCTTGTCCTTGCCAGCCAGCTTCAACACCTAACGAACGGATTTCCGCTAAACCAGAGTCATACACATAGAGTGATGCACAACCCGTCACCTCACCATGATGCTCAGCGACCGCAAACGAGCCAATATCACGCACCAACTCATTACGAGAACGAGGTAGGTTTTCACCTAGGTTCGCCCAGTAGGCCACCATGCCTTCCAATGATTCGATATCGGTCAAACGAGCCGGACGAACTTTAACAATGGAAGTATCACGCTGTGATAAACGCTTCTCAGCTTGGTCAACCGCGTAAGCGACTTGCTTCGGTGATACGCCACCCAGCGCGCTACGTTTCTCAAGACACGATTCAATGGTCAAGATGTCATACACATCATCTTCAATCACCTCAGAGAACTCTTTCATCTCTGCGATGGTTAATTCTTCTAATGCACAGCCTTTAGCAATAGCAGCAACTACCGTCACCCCAACAATATGGTGAGCTTCACGGAAAGGAATACCTTTCGCTACTAGGTAATCAGCTAATTCTGTTGAGTTTGCATAACCTTGCTTCGCCGCTTCAAGCGTACGCTCACCGTTCACTTTAATGCCGTCAAAACAAAGAGCAGCCATTTCCATACAATCATTCCAAGTGTCTAAAGCGTCGAACAGACCTTCTTTATCTTCTTGCATATCTTTGTTGTAAGCCAAAGGCAGTGCTTTCACTGTCATCATCATTGCAGCTAATGAACCGTATACACGGCCAGTTTTACCACGGATAAGTTCTAGCGCATCCGGGTTTTTCTTTTGTGGCATCAGAGATGAACCTGACGTCACTGTGTCTGCTAACTCGATGAAGTTTGATTCACCTGAGTTGTAGAAAATCATATCTTCTGCAAGACGTGAAAGGTGAAGCATTGAGATAGATGCAATCGACATCAGCTCCATCACATGGTCACGGTCAGAAACTGAATCTAGAGAGTTACGCGTTGCACGACGGAAACCTAAGTTGTGAGCTAACTCTTCACGGTCCATCGGGTAAGCGGTTCCTGCAAGGGCACCAGAACCCAGCGGACATGTATCTAGACGCTTAATCGCATCATTCAAACGCGAGTAATCACGCTCAAGCATTTCAACGTAAGCCAAGCACCAGTGAGCAAAAGTTACCGGCTGAGCACGTTGAAGGTGAGTATAACCAGGAAGCACGGTTTCTTGATGCTGAGAAGCAACGTTCACCATTTGGCTTTGCAGGCGATCAAGCGCTAGCAGCAGTTGATTACCTTGCTGACGACACCAAAGTTTAAGGTCAGTCGCCACTTGGTCATTACGAGAACGGCCAGTGTGAAGCTTTTTGCCCAAATCACCGACTTTGCCGATAAGTTGTTGTTCAACCCAGCTGTGAATATCTTCTGCATCAGAACGTAAGATCTGTTCAGGATCTTCCATCACTTCGAGTTTTAGCTCGTTCAGTGCAAGCTCTAGTCTTTGCTGCTCTTCTTCTGTTAGAACATTGACCGACTGTAGAGCCTTTGACCAGGCAATAGAGCCCACAATGTCTTGCTCAGCCAATCGGTAATCAAAACGAAGAGAATCGTTAAAATCTTTGAACCGCGTGTCTGCTGCTTGGGTAAATCTACCGCCCCATAATGCCATTGTGTATCTCCTAATTGCACAGTGCTCACTGTTTTTTGCAAATGATAATTCTGATTAAGATTCAGTATTTTTCTGATGGTTTAAACTTACGGCAATTCAAAATGAAAATAAAGTATTAATTCATTATTTTCACATATTTATTCACCAAAAGATCATTCCATTGATTATTTTCAGCGTGGAGCGCGAATTATATGCCATTCAATGGTAAAAGCTGAAGCTGATTTATTAAGCGAATAGAAAACAAAAAGCCCATTCACTGTTTAGTAGTAAATGGGCTTTGCATAATAATGTCGGTTTACTGGCCTTTAACCTTTCGCTAAAGGCTAGCTCGCTAACTCATTGTTAGGGTTACTTTTGGCTATTCAAAGCACGGATACGGCTTGATAGCGAGTAAAGACGGATGAAGCCTTCAGCGTGGCTTTGGTCGTAAACTTCATCTTCACCAAAGGTTGCAAACTCTTCTGAGTACAGGCTGTTGTCAGAACGCTTCTGAGTCACCGTTGCATGACCTTTGTAAAGTTTGATAACCACTTCACCATTCACGTCTTGTGCTAGCTCATCTGTTGCTGCAAGAATTGACTTACATAGCGGAGTGAACCAACGGCCATCGTATACAAGGTGAGAAGCCTTAACACCCAGCTCTTCACGGAATTCGAATGCCGCTTTATCCAGAACCAGTTGCTCTACTGCACGCAGTGCTTCCATCATGATCGTGCCACCCGGAGTTTCGTAACAACCACGAGACTTCATGCCAACAAGACGGTTTTCTACGATATCGATACGACCAACACCGTGCTTTGCACCCTTCTCATTTAGGTAAACCAGTGCGTTGTATGGCGTCATTGTTTCGCCATCAACCGCTACCACTTCGCCTTTTTCAACTTTAAGCGTCACTGTTTCAGATTCGTTTGGCGCTTGCTCTGGGTCTACAGTCCAAGCCCAGCAATCTTCATCCGGTGCGTTCCATGTATTTTCTAGAACGCCACCTTCTGTAGAGATGTGCCATGCGTTTGCATCACGCGAATAAATCTTAGTAAGAGAGGCGGTACAAGGGATGTTACGCTCAGCTAGGTAGTCTAGACACTCTTCACGGCTCACTAGATCCCATTCACGCCAAGGTGCAATTACGTGTAGGTCTGGTGCGAGAGCAGCAAATGCACCTTCAAAACGAACTTGGTCATTACCCTTACCTGTACAGCCGTGACATAGAGCATCTGCACCGACTTTACGTGCTACTTCAACCTGAGCTTTAGCAATGATTGGACGCGCCATTGAAGTACCTAGCAGGTATTTACCTTCGTAGTAAGCGCCAGTTTTTAGCGTTGGGTAGATGTAATCTGCCACCATCTCTTCTTTCAGGTCAGCGATGTAACACTCAGACGCACCAGAAGCTTTTGCTTTCTCTTCAATACCAATCAGCTCTTCATCACCTTGGCCTACATCAGCAACAAATGCGATAACTTCGCAGTCATAGTTCTCTTTCAACCATGGGATGATTACTGATGTATCTAGACCGCCAGAGTAGGCTACTACAACTTTCTTTACGTTAACTTTGCTCATTTTCTTTCTCCTAATTTCCATACTGCACATGGCGGTCAGCGTTGGAAATGACTTTAATAATTATATGTTTAATCTGTTTATCTAAATTCTTTAGTAGTCACTCGGTGTGAGGTCTACTGAGGTAAAAACTGTGTTCCTATGCTCTTACCTGAAAAAAGTTGTGTCAGCTTGTCTGGGTATCGCCAAGTAGCGACTTCGATTGGTCGTCCGAGGTCGTTAGCGGCTTCTAGTGCGGCTTTAACCTTAACGACCATGCCGTCAGTAATGACTTTACCTGTGATGAGGTCATCGGCTTGTTGTTGATTAAGGCTTGGAATCAGGTGCCCTTTACCATCCAACACTCCACTTACATCAGAAAGCAGTACCAGTTCAGCATCAAGCGCACCTGCAACGGCAACCGCGGCTTGATCGGCATTAACGTTCATCAGTTGTCCCTGATCAGTGAGACCAATAGAACTAATGATTGGCAATGCACCAGCATTAAGGATCGCTTGCAGAACGGTTGAGTCGCCCGGCTCAGCTTTACCTACTGCACCCAATTCAGGATTCAGCTCGCTGACTTTACATAAACCACCGTCTGCTAGGCTCAAACCAACGGCGTTGATACCGTCTTTAATCGCCTGACCTTGAAGTAATTTATTCGCTGTACCTGCTAGCGCGCCAGCAATCACAGGGATCTGATCATAAGGAGTAACACGTAGCCCCTCTTTCTTAACCGTTTCGAGGTTCAACTTATTCATCAAATCATCAACAAGGTAACCACCACCGTGAACAATCACGATTGGTCGTTGTGCCTGTTGTTGGTAAGCAGAGATAGCACCAAATAACTTGCTAAGTGTTTCACCACAAGATAGCGCAGCGCCACCTAACTTTATGATTAATGGTTGATTATTAAGGCTCATATCTAGATTTCCTTACACTAACGCAGTTAATGGTGCAAAACCATAACGTAAATTTAAACACTGCATCGCTTGGCTAGATGCACCCTTTAATAAGTTATCAATCGCTGAAACAACGATGATGTGTTGACCTTGAACCTTCCAGCCTAAATCGCAGAAAGGTGTCTGTTCTACATCTTGAATTCTTGGCAATGTCTCTTCGAGTAATCTCACGGCTGGCTTACCTTGATAAGCTTGCTCGAAGGCTTCTTGTATCTGTTGTTCTGTCACACCGTCAGCCAGTTTCATGGTAATGGTCGCTAAAATGCCACGCTTAAAGTTGCCTAGGTGCGGAGTGAAAATCACATCACATCCTAGGTGTGCCGCCATTTCAGGTTGATGACGGTGGTTGAATACGCCATAAGCTTGCAGGCTTACTTCGCAGAAGCTGTTGACCATAGTCGCCTTACGACCAGCTCCAGTAACGCCACTAGTCGCGTTAATAACTGGCCATTGGTTCTCATCCAGTAACTTTGCTTCAACTAAAGGCTTTATCGCCAGTTGTGATGCGGTTGGGTAACAACCCGCGACTGCAACAAGCTGAGCTTCTTTTATTTCTTGTTCGTTCCATTCCGCTAAACCGTAAGCCGCTTTGTCTAGCCATTGTTCGTGTTGATGTTCAAAACCGTAAAACTCTTGATAGAAGTTTTCGCCTTTAACTCTGAATGCACCTGATAAGTCGAAGACTTGGCAATCGTTCTCAAGGAAGATTGGCGCTAGGTCGTGACTTACCTCGTGTGCAGTGGCTAAGAAAATCACATCCGACTGCTTAGCTACTTCTTCTGGGTTCGTTAATGGCTGTACTGGCATATCAATCAGGCCAGCTAACTTACCGTGCAGTGCCGCAATAGGTTTACCTGCGTCTACACTATTGGCTGAGACATATAAACCTGATAGCGTGAGCTCAGGGTGTCTGTTTATCATTAGAGCCAGTTCTGCTCCTGTGTAGCCGCTTGCGCCAATGATCGTGGTTTTCAACATCTCAACACATCCATTCTTGAGGTAAGTTACATTTCAAATTTGACTATTCATACTTAATTTTTAGCTTTATTTGATTTCTTATGCATTAAATATGATTTAATATGTGTTTTACCGACTTATGGTTTTCCTGTCAATAGTAGAAGTGAAGTTATTATGCAATTACCGAGTTTTCTAGAGGTCTATAAAGGCCTGATTTCCACCGACTCCATTAGCTCGACCGATCCAAGCTGGGATCATGGCAACGAGAAAGTGATCGAAAAAATGGCTCAATGGTTTAAAGACGTAGGCTTTAGCGTTGAAGTGGTAGAGGTCGAACCCGGCAAACATAATATGGTCGCAAAGATGGGTTCTGGCGAAGGGGGTTTATTGCTTGCAGGACACAGTGATACCGTGCCATTCGATGAAGGACGTTGGAACTTTGACCCTCACGCACTGACGGAACACAACAACCGCTTCTACGGATTAGGCACCGCCGATATGAAAGGTTTTTTTGCCTTCGTTTATGAAGCCGCGAAGAAGATGGATTGGAGCAAGCAAACCAAGCCGCTTTATGTATTAGCAACCTGTGACGAAGAAACCACTATGCTGGGTGCTCGTCATTTCACTGAAAATGCGCCGTTTAAACCGGACTACTGCATTATTGGTGAGCCAACCAGCCTTGTGCCGATTCGTGGTCATAAAGGCCATGTCGCCAACGCAGTACGAGTAACGGGTAAGTCAGGCCACTCTTCTGATCCAGCTTTAGGCGTTAACGCCATCGAGATCATGCATGAAGTGTTATTTGCTTTAATGCAGCTGCGTGACAAATTAGTCAAAGAGTACCACCACCCGGGTTTTGCAATTCCAAGCCCTACTCTGAACCTAGGTCATATCCACGGTGGCGACAGTGCGAACCGTATCTGTGGTTGTTGTGAACTGCACTATGATGTTCGTCCTTTACCGGGCATTAGCTTAGATGGCTTGGATAACATGCTGCGTAGCGCGCTTAAAGAAGTAGAAGCAAAATGGCCGGGCAGAATTGAGATTACTCCACTGCATGAACCGATTCCGGGTTACGAGTGTCAGCACGACCATCCATTTATCGGTGGCATGGAATCGGTGTGTGAAACTGAATCTCAAACCGTGAACTACTGTACTGAAGCACCTTTCCTTCAAGAGTTATGCCCAACCTTGGTGTTAGGTCCAGGTTCAATTGACCAAGCTCACCAACCGGATGAGTTCTTAAGCTTCGATTTTATTGACCCAACAATTGATGTTCTGAGTAAATCTATCCGTAAATATTGTTTCTAGTTATTACTTCCCTTCCAATATTTTCGTATAAAAGCCACCCCAAAAGGTGGCTTTTATTCTGTTATCCCTGACACAGCCTGATCTTGTAATTAAATTTCACTTTTTCTCTAAGTTTTGAAAAATTTACTTCTCCCGCATTTTTAAACCTAATAATTGCAAACTTAGAATGCTTTATTTGACTAGATACAGCACTTTTCGCTAGATTGTGTACTTAACAAGGAACAATGGATGTAATTTTTTTACGAGGCAGGATGACAATGAACGAGAAATACGCCGCTCTCAAGAGTAACGTAAGCATGCTGGGACGCTTGCTGGGTAACACAATCCAAGATGCACATGGTGACGTTATCTTAGAGAAAGTGGAGACTATCCGTAAACTTTCCAAATCCGCCCGCGCAGGCAACAAAGCTGACCGTGACAGCCTAGTTGAAGAAATCAAAAACCTGCCGAACGAACAACTCACTCCTGTTGCTCGTGCATTTAACCAATTTCTCAACCTCACCAACATGGCAGAGCAATACCACACCATCTCTCGCCACTGTGAGGAGCATGTTTGTGAACCAGACGTGCTGCAATCTCTATTTTCCAAATTAAACCAAAACGACATCAGCAAGTTAGACGCAGCTCAAGCTGTTCGAGATCTGAACATCGAGCTCGTTTTGACTGCTCACCCAACAGAAATCACTCGTCGCACCATGATCAACAAGTTGGTTAAGATCAACGAGTGTCTGTCTAAATTAGAATTAAGCGACCTATCACACAAAGAACGTGTGAAAACCGAACGTCGCCTAGAGCAGCTTATCGCTCAAGGTTGGCACTCTGATGTGATTCGTCAGCAACGCCCAACACCACTTGATGAAGCTAAGTGGGGCTTTGCGGTTGTAGAAAACTCTCTTTGGGAAGCCGTGCCTGATTTCCTACGTGATATGGATGGCCGACTAAAAGGTTACCTTGGTGAAGGCTTACCAATCGATGCACGCCCAGTACACTTCTCATCTTGGATGGGTGGCGACCGCGATGGTAACCCATTCGTAACGCACACCATCACTAAAGAAGTACTGCGCCTATCTCGCTGGAAAGCCGCTGATCTGTACCTAGGAGACGTGAACGAGCTGATTACCGAACTGTCGATGACCAAGTGTAATGATGCCGTTCGTGAATTGGCTGGCGATGAGCACGAAGCTTACCGTGCAATCCTCAAGAGCCTACGTACTCTGCTGAACAACACGCTAGAAGTGCTTGATGCAAAACTGCACGACGCAGAAGTACCGAAGAAAGAAACACTACAGAACATCGACCAACTTTGGACACCGCTTTACGCGTGTTACCAATCGCTGCATGAATGTGGCATGGGCGTCATCGCGGACGGTTCTCTACTTGATACCCTACGCCGCCTAAAAGCATTCGGTGTGCACTTAGTTCGTCTCGATGTTCGTCAAGAAAGTACACGTCACTCTGATGTGCTATCTGAACTAACTCGCTACCTAGGCATTGGCGATTACGACCAGTGGAGCGAGCAAGACAAGGTTGCTTTCTTAACCAATGAATTAAGTTCAAAACGCCCACTGCTACCACGCGACTGGGAGCCATCTGAACAGGTCAAAGAGGTTTTGGACACCTGTAAGGTCGTTGCTGCTCAACCTCGTGAAGCCTTCGGTGCTTACGTAATTTCTATGGCTCGTACTGCTTCGGATGTACTGGCTGTTCACTTGCTTCTGCAAGAATGTGGTTGCCCGTACCGCATGGACGTATGTCCTCTGTTCGAAACGCTAGACGACTTGAACAACTCAGAAGCGGTAATGAAACAGCTAATGAGCATCGACTTGTACCGTGGCTTTATCCAGAACCACCAAATGGTGATGATTGGATATTCTGACTCAGCAAAAGATGCCGGCGTAATGTCTGCAGGCTGGGCTCAGTATGACGCGATGGATAAGCTGGTTAAGGTTTGTGAAGAAGAAGGCATTGAGCTGACTCTATTCCACGGCCGTGGCGGTACAGTTGGTCGTGGTGGTGCGCCAGCGCATGCAGCCCTACTTTCTCAGCCACCTAAGAGTTTGAAAGGCGGCCTACGTGTAACAGAACAAGGCGAGATGATCCGCTTTAAACTTGGCTTGCCGGATGTTGCAGTAAACAGCTTCAACCTTTACGCAAGTGCGATTCTAGAAGCGAACCTTCTGCCGCCACCGGAACCAAAACAAGAATGGCGCGACCTAATGGAAGTGCTGTCTCAAGTCTCTTGTGAGGCTTACCGTAACGTGGTTCGCGGTGAAGAGAAATTCGTACCTTACTTCCGTCAAGCGACGCCTGAACTGGAGCTAGGTAAACTGCCCCTTGGTTCTCGCCCTGCGAAACGTAACCCGAACGGCGGCGTAGAAAGCCTACGTGCGATTCCATGGATCTTCTCATGGAGCCAAAACCGTTTGGTACTTCCGGCATGGTTAGGCGCAGGTGAAGCGATTCAATATTCCGTCGACCAAGGTCATCAAGCACTGCTTGAAGAGATGTGTCGCGAGTGGCCATTCTTCTCGACTCGTCTGGGTATGTTGGAAATGGTGTACTCGAAGTGCAACATGGAAATCGCTAAGTACTACGATCAACGCCTTGTTGATAAAGAACTGCTGCCGTTGGGTGAGCTACTGCGTGAACAATTGCAGAAAGACATCAAAGCCGTGCTGAATGTAGAAAATAACGAGAACCTGATGCAAAGTGACCCTTGGGGGCTTGAATCAATTCGTCTACGTAACATCTATGTTGAGCCACTAAACATGCTTCAAGCTGAGTTGCTTTACCGTACTCGTAAGTGTGAAACACCACCAGCAGAACTAGAAGAAGCGCTAATGGTGACGATTGCAGGCATTGCAGCAGGTATGCGAAACACTGGTTAATTAGTGATTCCTACTATAACCTAATTAGCATTTACATCTTCAAAAAGAACAAAAGGTCGCCATGTGCGACCTTTTTATTTTGCAAAATAACCACTAATGAGTATTTTGTCAGTTTTTTGGGTTATTTTGTCCATGTATTCTACTTTATGCTTATTATTTAGATATACTACTGCTCCGCTGCGGAAATACTCCAATAAAATAATCTGCAGCAGTTTGACCAAGAAACCGGTCAACCTAGGTGATAAACGGCTTTATAAGGTGACATAACCAACCGCTGAGTTGGTGCTACTTAGACATAACCAATATAACGTGCCATTAGAAGCACACTTGTTGTTTAAGTATTTGTTTACTGTTTACCATTTGGATTTCAGACATGTCATTACCACACGTAATTCTAACCGTTTTAAGTACACGCGATGCTACTGGTTACGATATCACAAAAGAATTCTCCGCAAGCATTGGTTACTTCTGGAAAGCTAGCCACCAACAAGTTTACCGCGAGCTAAATAAAATGGCTCAGAACGACCAAGTAACTTGCGTGCTTGAACCTCAAGAAGGCAAACCTGATCGTAAAGTTTACTCTATCACTGACGCTGGTCGTGGCGCTCTAGGTGAATGGTTTGAACAACCGACTGCACACCCAACGGTTCGTGATGAGTTCTCAGCTAAGCTAATGGCTTGTGCTGTTCAAGCATCTGACCCGTACCGTGTACAACTTGCTGAGCTAGTAGAAGAGTCTCGCAAGCTGGTTTCTCACTACAAAGAGATTGAAGCAGCTTACTACGCAACACCATCAACGCTAGACAAGCAAGCGCGCCTTGAGCGTCTAACACTTCGTCGCAACCTACTGATCCGTGAAGCATGGATTGTATGGGCTGAAGAAGTGCTGCTTGAACTTGGTGCTATCGCATAAGCTAGAAGCTAGAAGCTAGAAGCTAGAAAAGCAAAAGGCTTGAACTCTAAGAGTCCAAGCCTTTTTTGTATCTGTCGGATTTGAAATGTTACTGCCAGAGGCTTTCTACAAGTGCTTAGTTTTTGATTACAGCGCAGCAATTTGTGGACGAACACCTAGCGTATGGCAAAGCGCGTAAGTCATTTCTGCACGGTTTAGCGTATAGAAGTGGAAGTCCTTCACACCTTCACGGCTCAGCGTACGAACCATATCAATCGCTTGGCTCGCGCCTACTAACTGACGAGTCGTTGGATCATCATCCAAGCCTTCGAATTGCTTCGCCATCCAGCCCGGCACTTTTACGTTGTTCATTGCTGCAAAGCGAGACGCTTGCTTGAAGTTAGATACTGGCAAGATGCCCGGTACAATCTCAACATCAACACCCGCTGCCACACAACGGTCACGGAAACGTAGGTAGCTTTCTACATCGAAGAAGAATTGCGTAATAGCACGGTTCGCGCCCGCATCCACTTTACGTTTTAGGTTGATAAGATCAGATTGAGCGCTCTTCGCTTCAGGGTGAACCTCAGGGAATGCTGCTACCGAGATATCAAAATCATGACGTGATTTAAGCAGTTCAACTAGGTCAGATGCGTACATCTCTGGCGCACCGCCACCAGCGGGAATATCACCACGCAGAGCAACAATACTTTCGATTCCATTTGCCCAATAATCGTCGGCAATTTGAATCAACTCTTCACGGCTAGCATCGATACACGTTAAGTGAGGTGCTGCCACTAGGCCAGTTTGGTTTTTGATTTCTTTAATGATTGAGTGGGTACGATCACGCTCACCCGAGTTGGCACCATAGGTTACCGATACAAATTTTGGTTGAAGTGTTTTAAGACGGTGAACAGAGTTCCACAGTGTTTCTTCCATCTTCTCACTGCTTGGTGGAAAGAATTCAAATGACACGTTGATGTTGTCAGAAAGCTCAGCGATATTCTGATTCAAAGCGTCGATATGGCCTGCGTGTGTGTATCCCATCTTACTCTCCCTGTGGCAAAAGCAACCACTAAAAAATCTTAAATCCTTCAAACGACGTTTAGACGTCTATATGTCTGTAGAATGTATTGAATACGATTTAATGTCAACAGATCCATTATGAATTTTTCTCAAGTAGATCGTGAGTAAAACTCAAGTCGTTAGATGGGTCGCAAAGCAGAAATAAGGTAGAAAAAAGGCTGACAAACACATCGTGCTTTCAGCCTTATTTATCTTAGTGAATAGTATGCCATTTACGTACTAAAACAATTGATCTAAGTATTAAACCAACCGTTCTGAGCATCAGAACAAACTAGACATTCTGTTTAGGTCAGATTGAATTGCGCCAGCTGTTACTTCACGACCAGCACCTGGGCCACGAATAACTAATGGATTATCTTTATACCATTTACTCTCAATCGCAAAGATGTTGTCGCAAGGCAGTAAGTTCGCCAGAGCGTGTTCTTTAGATAGCGCTTCAACGCCTACAGTAGCTTTACCATTCTTCTCTAAACGCGCTACGTAACGCAGAACCTTTTGCTGAGAATGTGCTTTTTCTAAACGCTCAGCCAACTCTTCACTCAGCACAGAAGCCTTATCAAAGAAGTCATCCACTGATAGATCTTGCAACTCTGCAGGTACCAGTGACTCTACTTTCACGTTTTCAGGCTCAATATCTAAACCCGACTCACGCGCCAGAATCACCAGCTTACGCATCACGTCTGAACCATCGAGGTCAGCGCGAGGATCAGGTTCCGTCAGGCCTTGCTGCCACGCTAAGTCAACCAACTCACTGAATGGCACTGTGCCATCGAACTGTTGGAACAACCAAGATAGCGTACCCGAGAAGATCCCCGACAATGCAATGATGTCATCCCCGCTTTCACGCAGGTCACGCACCGTGTGGTTAATCGGTAAGCCAGCACCTACTGTCGCGTTGTACAACCAGTGACGGCTGATCTTAGCGAAAGCATCTTGTACTTGATGGTAATACTCACTTGATGCAGAACCTGCCACCTTATTAGCCGAGATCAGGTGAATACCTTGTTGTGCGACTTGCAGGTATTTTGCTGCAAGCACAGGGCTTGCCGTAACATCTAACACAACCGCTTCATCGTAGCCCTGAATAGAACCTAAACGCTCTAGCCAGTCGTTACCATTATTAGCAATCGCTTCATCATCAAAACGCTTACCAACGGAAGTCGCATCAATGCCTTGATCATCGAACCAATAGGTTTGGCTATCAACCACCGCAACCAATTCAAAGTTCATTCCACGACGCTTTTCAAGTTCCGCTTTTTGCTCAGCAAACAGGCTTAACCAGCTTGAACCAATGTTGCCCTTGCCACATAAAGCAATCGCAACACGCTTCTGCGCTTGGAACAGTTGAGAGTGAATGCCTTTCACAAGGCTTGATGTTTCGCTCTTACGAATCACAGCGACTAAGCTCAAGCCTGAGTTCGCTTCTGAAATGAATTCAACCGGCGAGCTCTTGAGCTGTTGGTAGAAACCATAGCAATGGTTCGGGTTCTTAGTCACACCCGCGCCCACCGCCGCGATTAGAGAGAAGCCTTCTTTGAGCTTAATCTCAGCTTCAATCGCGTGGTCTTGCAGATATTCCAGAGCACCACCAGCAATCTCTTCTGTGTAAGCAAGACGCAAGCAGTGCTGATCCGGTTCAAGCTCATAAGCAAGCGGTTCTAATTGAGCTCGCTTAAGCCCTTCCAATACTTCATTTTCTAGACGGTCGAAATCATGACCGTGACCAAAGGTCAGCTGCACGATAAGAACTTCATCTAAAGAAGTAATAATTTTTGCACCACGACCCGATGCCAGTACACGCTCTATCTGTGTAGAGCCCGCTTCTGGCTGATAGCTGCAGCGTAAGCTTAAATCCATAGCACTTTGAGCGACAGGCTGTAACGTTCGGCTATGAAGCACTGGAGCCGCTAAACGAGCTAACTCACTCGCTTCATCCAGACGAAGCAGAGGCAGTAAACACGCATCCGAAACCAAGCGAGGGTCAGCGCTGTATACGCCTGCCACATCACTCCAAATCGTCACACGTTCAACTTCAGCCAAAGCACCAATCACAGTTGCTGAGTAATCCGAGCCGTTACGACCTAGCAGTACCGTTTCGCCTTCGCAGTTCTGAGCCATAAAGCCGGTAATCACCACACGGCAATGTGCATGCTGCGCCAAGGCTTCTTTAATCAGCGGGTAAGAACGTGCGCGGTCAACTTCAGGTTGAGCGCCCGCTTCTGCACGCAAAAAGGCACGAGCGTCTTGAGCAACCGCTTGTAAGTCATGCTGGCACAACAAAGTCGCCAACAAGCGTGAAGACCAAATCTCGCCATGACCAAGCACTTGCGCTTTTTGTGCTTCGCTCAAGGGAGCAGTGAGCTCACCCAAAGCGGTAAATTCTTGTTGGATGGTTGCCGTTAGTTGAGAAGCGGCTTCGCCTTCAAGCAGTACTTCAATCAGTTCAAGCTGGAACTGACGAAGGGTTTGTAGGCATTCATGAGCAATGCGGCCGTCTTTATCGAGCGCTTCAACAAACTCAATCAAACGGTTAGTTGTTTTACCCGCTGCTGATACAACGACTAAATCCGTTGCTGATGAGTATTCTCTAAGAATGTTGACCACGCGTTGGTAACATTCAGGATTCGCTAGACTGCTGCCACCAAATTTATGTAGCTGGCGAAAGGTTGCCATTATTAACCCTCCCCTTCAGCGATAAAGCCTTGTGTTCTTTCGAAAGCTTGCTTGAGATCGTCGATGAGGTCTTCTGCATCTTCAAGACCAACAGAGAGGCGCAGTAGTTGTTGAGAAACACCCGCTTCTGCTAGAGCTTCTTCGCCCATCGCACGGTGAGTCATCGATGCAGGGTGACAAATCAAGCTTTCAACACCCCCCAGTGATTCAGCCAAAGAAAATAACTCTAACTTATCGACAAAATATTTAAGTGCTTCAAAAGAGCCCGCAAACTCAAAGCTCAGCATAGAACCAAAGCCCAACTGCTGTTTCTTCGCGATCTCGTGACCCGGATGTTCAGGAAGGCTTGGGTGGTAAATTGTACCCACCAGATCTTGTTGTTGCAGAGCCGTCAGAATTTCACGTGAGCTTTCTTCGTGAACACGCATACGCGCACCTAGCGTACGAATACCACGTAGCGTCATATAGCTATCAAATGGTGTGCCGGTTGCACCAATACAGTTGCCCCACCATGCTAGCTCTTCAGCGTGCTCTTCAGTTTTCGTCACCACAACGCCACCAATAACATCTGAGTGTCCATTGATGTACTTGGTGGTTGAGTGGATAACAAAATCAGCACCCAACTCTAAAGGCTTTTGGAACACAGGCGTCAAAAACGTGTTGTCGACAGCAACCAGAGCACCCACTTCTTTCGCTTTGCGGCAAGTTTCTGCAATATCAACCACACGAACCAATGGATTCGATGGTGTTTCAATTAAGATCAACTTTGGCTTAAGCGCGATCGCTGCATCCAGCGCGGCTTGATCCGATTGATCAACAAACAGAACTTTGAAGTCACCTTTAAGTGAGCGTGTATTAAACAGACGGTAAGTGCCGCCATAGCAGTCGTGCGGTGCGATAATAAGATCATCGCCACCTAAGAAAGCAGAAACCCATAAGTTAAGCGCCGAGGTACCACAGTTAGTGACAACTGCGCCTTTACCAGACTCAAGCTCAAACAGTGCCGTTTCTAATAAACCACGGTTTGGGTTACCAGAGCGGGTATAATCATACTTTGGCACTTCACCAAAAGCGGGAAAACCATAGTTAGTCGAAAGATAAATAGGTGGGACAACGGCATGGTGTTGCGTGTCTGACTCGATGCCAGTACGTACTGCGATGGTTGCTGGCTTCCGGCTGCTCATAGGTGCTTCCTTACAAGTTTTGCGTCTGAGAATCACAGCTGCTTGTCGGCATTTTGCGGCTGTGTTAGATATATGTTATTCACTTTACTTTCATAAACGTGAGACGTCAACACTTCTAGACGTCTATATGTCTTTGCTTATGGCAGTAAATCCCGCTAAAATCACCACTATTAATTTATTCTAACAACTAAAGTGATGAAGGTACGCAATGGCCGACTGGAATGGTGAATACATAAGCCCATATGCTGAGCATGGAAAGAAAAGCGAACAAGTAAAGAAAATTACAGTTTCTATCCCTCTAAAAGTGTTAAAGGTTCTTACTGACGAGCGCACTCGCCGCCAGATTAACAACCTACGCCATGCAACAAACAGTGAGCTACTGTGCGAAGCCTTTCTACATGCGTACACAGGCCAACCACTACCAACGGATGAAGACCTTCGTAAAGACCGTCCAGACGATATCCCTACTGAAGTGAAAAAACTGATGACAGAGATGGGTATCGAGTTCGAAGCGTTTGACGAAGAATAAAAACAACTCAGTCACTGCCTTCATTATTGATTCGCGATAACTGAACCCTATTTGTCACATCAACCACTATGCCCTCTATGACTGCGCAGTGAATGATAGACATAAAAAAACCGACTCCTAATGGGTCGGTTTTTTATTATTCTTTTTCGCTCAATAGAGCAACCGCTATAACAAGCTATTGAGCTATTGAGCTATTAGGCCATATAGTTAGCAGGCATCTCAATACGAGCAACGCCAGACTCAACCGCCGCTTCCGCAACAGCTTTTGCAACGCGAGGAAGTAGACGTGGGTCCATTGGCTTAGGAATGATGTAACCTGTACCAAACTCCAATGCAGTCTCACCCGCAGCAGCTAGTACTTCAGCTGGAACTTCTTCTTTTGCTAACTCACGAATCGCCTTAACTGCAGCTAGCTTCATCTCATCATTGATTTCGCTTGCACGCACATCGAGTGCACCACGGAAAATGAATGGGAAACAAAGTACGTTGTTTACTTGGTTAGGGTAATCACTACGGCCTGTACCCATAATAAGGTCAGAACGAACCTCGTGTGCAAGCTCAGGCTTGATCTCTGGATCTGGGTTTGAACATGCAAACACAACTGGCTTATCAGCCATCAGCGTTAGTGCTTCAGCTGGTAATAGGTTAGGACCCGATACGCCCAAGAACAGATCAGCGCCTTCGATAACATCTTCAAGTGTGCGCTTATCAGTGTTGTTTGCGAACAACGCTTTGTATTCGTTTAGGTCATCACGACGAGTGTGGATCACACCTTTACGGTCAAGCATGTAGATCTTCTCGCGCTGAGCGCCACACTTAATCAGTAGCTCCATACATGCTACAGCCGCTGCGCCAGCACCTAAACAAACGATCTTACACTCTTCAAGTTTCTTACCCTGAAGTTCTATCGCGTTCAGCATACCCGCTGCCGTTACAATCGCAGTACCGTGTTGGTCATCGTGGAATACAGGTACATCACAACGCTCAATCAGGCGACGTTCAATCTCAAAACAATCTGGTGCTTTGATGTCTTCTAGGTTAATACCACCGAATGTATCTGCGATATTCGCAACCGTATCAACGAACTCATCGATTGTGCGGTGTTTTACTTCAATATCGATAGAATCTAAACCAGCAAAACGCTTAAACAGTAGCGCTTTACCTTCCATTACAGGTTTAGAAGCAATAGGACCAAGGTTACCTAGGCCAAGAATCGCAGTACCGTTAGAGATAACAGCAACCATGTTGCCCTTACCTGTGTATTTATAGACGTTATCAACGTTCTGTGCGATCTCGCGAACAGGCTCAGCCACGCCTGGGCTGTATGCAAGTGCTAGATCTTCTGCAGAGTTTGCAGGCTTCGTCAGTGCTACGGCAATTTTGCCTGGAATTGGGAACTCATGATAATCAAGAGCTTGCTGACGGAATCGTTCTTGAGGCGATAATTCTTGAGAGGATTGGTCTTGGCGGCTGTCTTCAGACATAGGTGTAGGTTCCTAGGATATTATTATTTGGGGGATCTTGTTCATGTTAATAGATGTACTTCAAAGTTCCTAGGTGGTTAAAGCCTCTGTCTCATTAAAAAACGAGATTTCACTACTAATAAGACCAGTGAGCAGTTGAAATTACTATCGCTTGTTGAACTTTCGAGCGGATTTCTAGGGAGGAGTGATTCAGGGGAAAAGTGTTGGAGCTAAACTCAAATCGACAGCCTATCGTCGAGATAAGCGGAGAGTGTTATTAAAGTCAGGGGTTTCTCAAATTTCAGACAACAAAAAAGGACACCGAAGTGTCCTTTTTCATGTCTAAATAGCGAGAATTACTTCTTGCTAGAAAGAGCACCGAAACGCTTGTTAAAGCGATCTACACGGCCGCCTGTATCTACGATACGTTGCTTACCAGTGTAGAATGGGTGACATTTGTCACATACGTCTAGGTGAATACCATCTTTACCTAGAGTAGAGTTGAATTCGAATGTGTTGCCGCAAGAACAAGTTGCTGTTACTGCTTTGTATTCTGGGTGGATTCCAGCTTTCATGGGATAACCTCAATTAGGCCGTGTCGCCATCCGATTCTAAGCCGGACACCACACGTTGTTAAAAAATAAAATAAAGACACCGCAGCATCACTAAAAAGCGATAAAGCCATACCTTTAAGGCGCAGTATAGTAATGAATCTGTGAGGTAGGATCAACTGATTTGATACATTTTTCACCAACACAGTCCTTAAACCCTCTATTAAGCGTTATTTTCTGGCTCCAGTAGCATTCAAGCCTCAAGTAAGCTCTGTCATCTAAACTGCTCCTCGAATTTAACGCCCTTATCCATTAGACTGTTCGCTCTCGTCAACTCAGATAAAGCCGTCCCTTTATGCGTCCAATGATTGCCCGTGTGGCACTGCCTGTTCCACTCGACAAGCAGTTCGATTACAAGATTCCTAGCCACCTATTTCCGATTATTGGCGGTCGAGTCTCTGTGCCTTTTGGACGACAAACCTTAACTGGTATCGTGACGGCTCTGGTTAACGAATCTGAATTCGAGCTCGACAAGCTCAAGCCTATTAAAGCCTTATTAGACAACCAACCCGTTTGGCCTGAATCGGTCTACTCACTTTTGGTATGGTGCAGTCAATTCTATCAGTACCCTCTTGGCGAAACCTTGGCTAACGCTCTGCCCAGCGCTTTACGAAAAGGCAAAGCTGCCGATTTCGCGACGCTTGTCGAATGGCAACTGACCCCATCAGGTAGAGATCAACTGATGCAAGGCTTTGGTCGCGCAGTCAAACAAGCCAAAGTAATGCACATGCTTGAACACGGCGCAGTTCCTCATCAAGAGTTCATTGATGAAGAGGTGGGCAGCGCAGTACTGAAGACATTGGAAGAAAAAGGCTGGATTGAATCGGTAGAGAAAAAGCCGAAGCGCAAACCATGGCCAATGGAACTCGAAAACGACCAAGACAAGCCAAAGCTCAATGCAGAACAAGCGATCGCGATTGCGACAGTAAACAGTCAAACTGATTTTGGTTGCTTCTTGCTAGAGGGGGTCACAGGCTCAGGTAAGACCGAGGTCTACCTGAATATGATCAAGCCGATTCTCGACCAAGGAAAACAAGCATTAGTCTTGGTACCTGAGATTGGCCTCACTCCACAAACGATTAACCGCTTTAAGCGACGCTTTAATGTGCCTGTTGAAGTGATTCACTCTGGATTAAACGATTCTGAGCGACTCAATGCATGGCTATCAGCACGCGATAAGATAGCTGGCATCGTGATTGGTACGCGCTCGGCTCTGTTCACGCCGTTTGCTGATCTGGGCATTATCATTGTCGATGAAGAGCACGACGCCTCTTATAAGCAGCAAGATAGCCTACGCTACCACGCTCGTGATGTTGCCATCATGCGTGCTCATAAAGCGCAAATCCCGGTGGTTCTAGGTTCAGCTACACCGGCTTTTGAAACGCTGCACAACGCCCAGATAGGTAAATACAGCTACCTCACCCTCACCTCACGCGCTGGTGTCGCACTGCCGACCACCAATAAAGTGTTGGACGTGAAAGGGGAATATCTGGAAAGCGGCTTATCTGCGTCGTTAATTGCAGAAATGCAAAGACACCTCAAAGCAGGCAACCAAGTGATGCTGTTCCTCAATCGCCGTGGTTTTTCCCCAGCATTGATGTGTCACGACTGTGGTTGGACAGCTGAATGTAAACGCTGCGATGCCTACTACACCTATCACCAATACAGCAATGAAATGCGCTGCCACCATTGCGGCTCGCAGCAGCATATCGTGCACAATTGCCAAGGCTGTGGTTCAGCGAACTTGGTGACGGTAGGTGTCGGCACCGAGCAACTTGAAACGCAACTTGGTCAACTGTTCCCTGAATACAAAACCATTCGTATTGACCGCGATAGCACCCGCCGCAAGGGCAGCCTAGAAAGCGCGCTAGAGTCAATTCGTAAGGGTGAATACCAAATACTGATCGGCACACAAATGCTTGCCAAAGGACACCACTTCCCTGACGTGACACTTGTGGCGTTATTGGACGTTGATGCCTCTTTATATAGTAGTGACTTTCGCGCCTCTGAAAGACTGGCTCAGTTGTTCACTCAAGTTGCAGGTCGAGCAGGACGTGCCAGTAAGCTAGGTGAGGTTATCTTACAAACTCACCATCCAGAACATGGCCTATTACAAGCGCTATTGCACAAAGACTATAACCACTTTGCTCAAACGGCTCTGGCTGAACGCAAACAAACGATGTTGCCACCTTATACGTTTATGACTCTGTTTAGAGCAGAAGCGAACGACACCCGCTTGGTGGAAGAGTTCTTGCGTCAAGTTCGTCACACATTGGAATCACATCCACTGTTTGACCAATATTGCATGGTGTTAGGGCCAACCCCTGCACCATTAGCCAAACGAGCGGGGAAATCTCGCTGGCAGCTGATATTGCAAACACAGACTCGTTCATTAATGCAGAAGCTATTAATGAGTGCAAAGCCGGCAATTAATATGTTACCCGCTGCGAAAAAAGTCCGTTGGTCACTCGATATTGAGCCGCAAGATTTGAGCTAAACCCACTCGGGTTAAAACTAATGATAAGTTTGTTCACAAATATTTCATATTTCTCGTGAGCAACTTCACACTAGTCATGTGATTTTTGTTAATCTAGCCGTAACTTTACACGGATGAAACGAATAAAATATTGCAATAAAAAAAGTGTTAGCAACACTTTCACAATATCTATCCGATTGTATTAATTATTCACGCCTTAGATACTTAGGCAGCAAAGGAACTTAAAAGAGGGTTTAATTTATGGCGACAATGAAGGATGTTGCCCAGCTAGCAGGCGTCTCAACCGCAACGGTATCACGTGCATTGATGAACCCTGAGAAAGTCTCAGTTTCGACTCGTAAACGAGTAGAGACAGCAGTACTTGAAGCTGGATACTCACCCAATACATTAGCTCGAAACTTACGTCGCAACGAATCAAAAACCATCATCACTATTGTTCCTGATATCTGTGACCCTTATTTCGCTGAGATCATCCGTGGTATCGAAGATGCTGCAGTAGAAAATGATTACCTAGTTCTACTTGGCGACAGTGGTCAGCAGAAGAAGCGCGAATCATCATTTGTAAACTTAGTCTTCACCAAACAAGCTGACGGCATGCTGCTATTAGGCACCGACCATCCATTTGATGTCAGTAAGCCTGAACAAAAGAATTTACCACCGATGGTAATGGCGTGTGAATTTGCACCCGAACTTGAATTGCCAACGGTACATATCGACAACCTGACCTCTGCATTTGAAGCCGTGAACTACCTAGCTCAATTAGGTCATAAGCGCATCGCGCAAATCTCTGGGCCAACCACTGCAACCCTGTGTAAGTTCCGCCAACAAGGTTACCAACAAGCACTGCGCCGCGCTGGAGTATCAATGAACCCAGCTTACAGCACTGTGGGCGATTTCACCTTTGAAGCTGGCGCGCAAGCGGTTCGTCAATTATTGGCACTTCCAGAGCAACCAACTGCGATTTTCTGTCACAACGATGCAATGGCTATTGGTGCGATTCAAGAAGCGAAAAAGCTAGGTTTACGTGTTCCTCAAGACCTATCGATTGTTGGCTTCGATGACATCCAATTCGCTCAATACTGCGATCCACCGCTAACGACGATTTCTCAACCTCGTTACGAAATTGGACGCCAAGCGATGTTGATGATGCTTGATCTACTGAAAGGTAATGATGTTCAAGCAGGTTCACGTCTACTTGAAGCCAAACTCGTGGTTCGTGGCAGTACGGCACCACCTCGAATTTAGGCAAGATAAATACCCACACAAACCTGCGGCACATTTTGATGTGCCGCTTCCATTTCTGCACTATTATCCTCGCGCAATCTGGATTACCATGAGAGCAGAACTATCAACTATTGAATTGTCTTGTGGCTAATAGAGATTATGTAAAGCGCGGTCGTGGCACGAAAAAACCGACCAAGAAACAAGCCCCTCGCCGTAAACCTTGGCGCAGTGGTCTTTTGGCGATCCTCCTTGCCGGTGGTTTTGGTTATGGACTTTACTTATTGAGTAACGATCCTGAGCCGCCAACACCAGTGCCAGAGGTGAGCAAGCCGAAAACTAAGCCAAAACCAGCGAAAGTGATTCCACCACCTCCAGAAGAGAAGTGGGACTACGTTGAAACACTGCCAAGTCGCGAAATTGAAGTTAAAGCCAAAGAGCAAGAGATCTCGAAGATCCCTTACATCATGCAGTGTGGCGCTTACAAAACAGCTTCTCAGGCAGATGCGCGTAAATTGGATATTGCTTTCCAAGGTATCTCGAGTGAAATCCGTAAGAAAGACGGCAGTAGCTGGTATCGTGTGGTTCTAGGGCCATACAAGTTTAAGCGTGACGCCGAGCGTGATCGCCACAAACTACAGCGAGCAAAAATCGAACCTTGTGCTATTTGGAAAGACACCGAGTAGTTTTAGATTCAGTCGCAGTCTTAATCTTAGCAAAAGCCAAACACCGAAAGCCTCCCATTGTGGAGGTTTTCTTTTATCCCTTCGCCCTTTAACCAAATTTCCTTACAACTTCCGCCGATAAGTTGCGCGACATCACTCGACCTTCCTTGAATTATCCGAGCACCATCCTCATATACTTTTTATACCCAAAGATAAGAAATATTAAGAGGCCCTACTCGTGACTACCATTGTATCTGTACGTCGTAATAATAAAGTCGTCATCGCGGGTGATGGACAAGTATCTCTAGGCAACACCGTAATGAAGGGCAATGCCCGTAAAGTACGTCGCCTATACAACAACAAAGTACTGGCTGGTTTTGCTGGCGGTACGGCAGATGCTTTCACGCTATTCGAAAAATTTGAAAGCAAGCTGCAAATGCACCAAGGCCACCTGACCAAAGCTGCCGTTGAGCTGGCGAAGGATTGGCGTAGCGACCGTGCTCTACGTAAATTAGAAGCACTACTAGCAGTAGCGGATGAAACCGCTTCATTGATCATCACTGGTAACGGTGACGTAGTTCAACCAGAGAACGACCTGATTGCGATCGGTTCGGGCGGTAACTTTGCTCAAGCAGCGGCTACTGCACTATTAGAAAATACAGATTTAGATGCGCGTGAAATTGCAGAAAAGTCGCTGAACATTGCTGGCGATATCTGCGTATTCACCAACCATCAGCACACTATTGAAGAACTAGAGAGCACCGTTGAGCTGCCAAAGCCAGAGTAACGACGGCTTCCATCAATAACGTTGTATTCAACAGTGATTAAAGAATTAAGGAAAAACCATGTCTGAGATGACTCCTCGCGAAATCGTTCACGAACTCAATCGCCACATTATCGGCCAAGACAACGCTAAGCGTTCAGTTGCTATCGCACTGCGTAACCGCTGGCGTCGTATGCAGCTTGAAGAAAGCCTGCGTGTTGAAGTATCACCAAAAAACATCCTGATGATCGGCCCTACCGGTGTAGGTAAAACTGAAATTGCTCGCCGTCTAGCAAAACTAGCAAACGCGCCTTTCATCAAGGTAGAAGCGACTAAGTTCACTGAAGTGGGCTACGTAGGTAAAGAAGTTGAAACCATCATCCGTGACCTAACGGACGTTGCGATCAAGATGACGCACCAGCAAGCGATGGAAAAAGTACAATACCGCGCAGAAGAACAAGCTGAAGAACGCATTCTTGATGCCCTTCTACCACCAGCACGCGATGCTTGGGGTCAGAACGAGCAATCAACGGAAGAAACAACCTCTTCAAACACTCGTCAGATTTTCCGCAAGAAACTGCGCGAAGGTAAGCTAGACGACAAAGAGATCGAGGTTGATGTAGCGGCGCCACAAATGGGTGTTGAAATCATGTCACCTCCAGGCATGGAAGAGATGACTAACCAGCTACAAGGCATGTTCCAAAACCTCGCTGGCGACACCAAGAAAAAGCGTAAGATGAAAATCAAAGACGCATTCAAAGCACTGACTGAAGAAGAAGCTGCGAAGCTTGTGAACCAGGAAGAGCTAAAAGAGAGCGCGATCTTCAACGCTGAAAACAACGGCATCGTATTCATCGATGAGATCGACAAAATCTGTAAGCGTGGCGACAGTTCAGGCCCAGATGTATCTCGTGAAGGTGTTCAACGTGACTTGCTTCCTCTTATCGAAGGCAGCACAGTATCAACTAAGCACGGTATGGTTAAAACTGACCACATCTTGTTTATCACTTCAGGTGCATTCCAAGTGGCTAAGCCATCAGACTTGATCCCTGAACTGCAAGGTCGTCTGCCAATCCGCGTTGAACTTGAAGCGCTTTCTGCACATGACTTCAAACGTATTCTTACTGAGCCAAAGGCATCACTGACCGAGCAGTACATTGCCCTGATGAAAACAGAAGATGTCGGCATTGATTTCACTGAAGATGGCATCAACCAAATTGCTGACGCAGCATGGCGTGTGAACGAAACTACTGAAAACATCGGTGCGCGTCGTCTACATACCGTCATGGAGCGCCTAATGGATGAGATTTCATTCGACGCAACAGACCGAGCAGGCAGCAAATTGGTGATTGATGAAGCTTATGTAATATCTAAGCTTGGCGAGCTCGTAGAAGACGAAGACCTAAGCCGCTTCATCCTGTAGCACAGGAAACTCCAACTTATTGCTCTATCTCAAAGAAATAGCAGCTAATAAGCGAATTCAAGGCCCACTTTCGAGTGGGCTTTTTATTACCTGAAAAATGGGCGTATACTCAAATCACAGTATGAAACGAAGACTTACAAAGAATTAGACCTACGATGAAACAATCTCTACTGATTTGGCTTGATGCCGCACGACCAAAAACTCTGCCTCTCGCACTTGTCTCTATTCTTACAGGAAGTAGTTTAGCGTTCGCCAACGACCAATTCTCTTTGTCGATAGCCTTGCTGGCATTTTTAACTGCCACGCTATTACAGATCTTGTCGAATTTAGCGAATGACTATGGCGATGCGGTTAAAGGCACGGATAACGACAAACGCCTAGGCCCAATGAGAGCCATGCAATCGGGTGCTGTCACCGCCCAAACTATGAAACAAGCGATCATTCTCAATATCGTATTTACGGTCATTGCTGGGTTGATTCTTATTTTTCATGCACTGAGCTCACTCGAAAGCATCTTATCTTTCATTGCGTTAGGTGTTTTAGCGATTGTCGCAGCGATTGCCTATACCGTCGGTAATAAGCCTTATGGTTATATTGGCCTTGGCGACTTGTCGGTGTTTATCTTCTTTGGCTTGTTAGGGGTTTCAGGTACTTACTTCTTACATACAGGTCATGTTGAGCCAAGCCTGTTCCTTCCAGCGCTAGGCTGTGGACTAATGGCGGTTGCCGTTCTCAACATCAACAACATGCGCGATATTGAAAACGACAGCGAATGTGGCAAACGCACCATGGCCGTTCGCCTAGGGCAACGTAAAGCTAAGCAATACCATTTCGCACTGCTTGGTTTGGCGCTTGCGTCTTTCGCCATCTACCTACTGATTCAAGAAAAACCGGTCTGGATTAGCCTGCCGTTTTTACTCAGCATTATTATTGTGTACAAGCATGGCAAAGCCGTTTGGGAAACCGAAAAACCGGCTCAGATTGCCCCAATGATGCCCGTTATTGTGAAATGTTCACTGGTGACTAATCTACTGTTTGCAGGGGTTGTCGTAGCTCAAACTCTATTGAGTTAATTCAGACTAATCATTGCAAAGGGATCAAGCACCGATATACTCAAAGTAAGCTCATTGTTCAAAAGGTATGCTAATGGAATACAACACTTCAGCACTGTGCGACATATATTTGGATCAAGTTGATGTCGTGGAGCCAATGTTCAGTAATTTCGGTGGACGAGCGTCATTCGCCGGACAGATCTCGACGATAAAATGTTTTGAAGACAACGCATTGATTCGGTCTGTATTAGAACAAGATGGTCTGGGGCGGGTGTTGTTGATCGATGGCGGCGGCTCACTGAGAAAAGCGCTGATCGATGCTGAAATAGCCCTACTTGCCGAAGACAATGAGTGGGAAGGTATTGTGGTTTACGGCTGCGTACGCGAAGTCGATGAGCTAGAAGACATGAACCTTGGTATTCAGGCTTTAGCGTCTATTCCCGTTGGTGCGAGCCAAGAAGGTGTGGGCGAATTAGACGTACCGGTCAACTTTGGCAGCGTAACCTTCTTACCGGAAGATTACCTCTACGCAGACAACACGGGCATTATTCTTTCGGCAGAGCCTTTGGATGTAGAACTCGATCTGGATGTTGAAGAAGAAGAAGAGGCCGAGTAACTCACTCAGCTTCAAATAATAAAACAAGCCGTAGAATACAAAGCATAAGAATACAAACAAAAACGCCCGCTACTGAGTAGCGGGCGTTTTTTTAAATCTGAAGAGTCAATTACTCAACGTCATCCATTTTACCTAGAAGGTTACGGATGCGATCTTGCCATGCAGAGTGCTCTTCCTGCATTTGCTGAGTTTTTTGCTCTAAGTCGTGACGGCTTGCTTTTAGCTCACCAGCTTCTGTTGCTAGTGCTTCTTTCTCTTCTTTAAGCTCTTCCACTTCCATTTGAAGAAGTGCAATTGTATCTACTGCTGTTTGAATTTTTGCTTCTAGCTGCTCTAGTACTTCAAAAGACATTCTGGCCTACCTTTAAGTTATCCATTTGATGGTGAAGGTCTACTCCACTTATTTCCCCATTCTACTCAGCAGAGCAAGGATAAACACTCTATATATTCGATATTTTGCGCCATTCGATGAAAAAAACAGCGCTTTTTACCGAATATTGACGTGAATTATTACTAGCGCGACAACAGACTGATTATTTTGATGAATATTACCTGTTTTCACCTGCAAATTGATCGAGAGCAATCCCCCAAAAACAAAAAGGCAAACGTTTCCTTTGGGATATGGTAAAATTCGCCGCGAAATTTCTATTCCCCCTTTGAAAATTTTGGAGTCCGCATGAAACGCGATTTAGCAATGTCATTCTCTCGTGTCACTGAAGGTGCAGCACTAGCTGGTTACAAGTGGCTTGGCCGCGGCGATAAAAACGCTGCAGATGGCGCTGCTGTAGAAGTAATGCGTAGCCTACTGAACAAAACCGAAATTAGCGGTGAGATCGTTATTGGCGAAGGTGAAATCGATGATGCACCTATGCTATACATCGGCGAAAACGTCGGTATTGGCGGTGATGCAGTAGATATCGCCGTTGACCCAATTGAAGGGACACGCATGACAGCAATGGGCCAATCAAATGCATTGGCGGTATTGGCTGCAGGCGAAAAAGGCAGCTTCCTTAAAGCGCCTGACATGTACATGGAAAAATTGGTTGTTGGTCCTGGCGCAAAAGGCGTGATAGACCTAGAACTGCCACTGACAGAAAACCTAGAAAACATTGCGAAAGCACTAGGTAAAACACTCGATACACTAGTAGTAACCACTCTTGCTAAACCACGTCATGATCAAGTGATTGCTGACATGCAGGCGATGGGCGTTCGTGTATTCGCAGTGCCAGATGGTGATGTTGCGGCTTCTATCCTAACGTGTATGCCAGACAGCGAAGTTGACGTAATGTACTGCATCGGTGGTGCTCCTGAAGGTGTCGTGTCAGCTGCGGTTATTCGCGCACTCGACGGCGACATGCACGCACGTCTGCTTCCTCGTCATGAAGTAAAAGGCGATACAGAAGAGAACCGTAAACACGGTGAGCTTGAATTAGAGCGTTGTGCTGAGATGGGCGTAACGGCGGGTATCGTGTTGAAGATGGAAGACATGGCTCGTAGCGACAACGTTGTGTTCTCTGCAACGGGTATTACTAAGGGTGACCTTCTAGAAGGCATCACTCGTACAGGCAATATCGCAACCACAGAAACACTGCTTATCCGTGGTCGCTGCCGTACTATTCGCCGCATCAAGTCTATTCACTACCTAGAGCGTAAAGACCCAGAAGTGATTGGTCATATCCTGTAAACCTAAACTAGGTTCAACAGAACACACGAAGGCTGATACCAAGTATCAGCCTTTTGTTTTATTGGCCATCAATAACCCGTGCATTTCACCTACGCCATAGTAAATGGTTTGCTTTATAAACACCTTGCCTCATAATAGTAAGGTTCATTAGGTAGAGATAGTATGAAAACAAGCGACAAAATCTTACAGACCATTAAGCGTCAAGGCGCGGTAACCGCGAAACAACTGTCAGAAGAATTTGGCATGACGACAATGGGTGCCAGACAGCACCTACAAAGTTTGGAAGATGACGGTATTCTTGCGTTTCATGACGTCAAAGTAAAAGTAGGTCGCCCAACTCGCCATTGGTCACTGACTCAGCAAGGTCATGGTCAATTTTCAGATCGACACGGTGAGCTCACGATTCAAGTGATAGATGCTGTCGAAAACCTGTTTGGTAAAGAGGGGCTAGCTAAAGTGGCCGCTGAACGTGAACAACACACGTTAAAGCAATATCAAACGGCCCTATCTGGCTGCGACAACCTGCTGAGTAAACTTGAAAAGCTAACCCAACTTCGAGAAGAAGAAGGGTATATGGCTGAACTTCAAGATCAAGGCGATCACTACATCTTGATCGAAAACCACTGCCCTATCTGTAAGGCTGCAACTCGTTGCCCTAGCCTCTGCCAATCAGAACTCAATGTTTTCAAAGAATTACTCAAAGATGAATGTCATGTGAGCCGCACTGAGCACATCATTACTGGCGAACGTCGTTGTACTTATACCCTAACGCCAAGTTACTAATACTGTCTCAATATTGAGAAAATAAAAATAGAACAAAATTTGTACAAATTTCTTTCTTAAGCTTAAAGCATATGAAACATGCTTAATGCTAAGGAAGGAAAGATGGGACATCCACAGCCAGATCAAAAACTGCCCCCCTTTGATGAACTTGTCCAACTCGCGAAAAGCGATCCAAAAGCATTCAATCAATTCAAACATGAGATGTGCGAACAGATGATCTGTTCGGCCTCTGAAACCATGCAAGACAGACTTCGCGCTCAACAGAGCCACATAGACTTAGTGGTTAGTCGTTGTAAAAACCCGCATCATGCCAATGTCGTGCTGATGCAGGAATTAAGCTGCCAAGTGTGTAAGTTCCAAGACGCGCTTCAAGGTCGTTGCAGCTTTGAAGAGCCTCTGCCAGAAAATGTAGTGCCTTTTAGACCCAATACAGAACCAAAAATGTACTAAGAACCCAAATATATTCGTAAAAAACGCATTAAAAATAAAATGCCTTAGAACAAAAAAGGGAGCGCAATGCTCCCTTTTTACTGATGAATCATCCAATCTTTAAACTGGATCTTCACCGTAATCATTGCGGCCTTCAGTGCCTTTCATCAAACCGCACTCTACCAAGATCCACAAACCACACACGAGTGCAGCAACCGTTGCCGCCATGTGAATAGGCGATACTGGCTCTGTCGTAGTCGCAGCCATAGGTGATGCAAGTCGCCCGAGTACGAGCGGTACATTCAGCAATAGCCAGTAGTTCGACTTGTTGCGGTCATGCCAGCGCTTAGCGGTAACGGCAAGATCTGGAATAACAAGTAATAGAAGGAAGATTGGTAACAGGAGATAGGAGTATGCTGGGAACAAAACCGAGATACCGGTGGCAAAACCAGTAATCGCGATATAGTAGAAAATATTCCAAATCCAGTAAGTCTTACGACCAATTCTCCCCTTGAAAGAGAGCAGTAAATCTTTCATCGACATCTTAAATACTCAAAAAATTAATACGCTACCAAAAAGTTAGCAGCAAATAGTCAGTTAATCACTTTTAGTTAGTTGATTCTTTTAAGCTAATTCATCACTTTCTGAAAGCAACTTTTATCCATATCTCGTATGTTGACTGTTAGGCTACGGATATGGCTTGCCTGTTCTTGTAGGGTTTGCATCAACAAACGCGACAATTCTCTTTTCTGTTCTTCGGTACGTCCTGAAAGCAACTCAAAGCTAATATGAACAAAATCCACATTGTCCTCTTCATCACCGACCAACCAGTTATGACAGCGCAGTGAACGAGACTTCACAGAAGGTACATCAAACAAACCACAGTTTAATGTAACTTGATGAAGGTCTTCCAGTAAACCTTGGATATTCACTCGCTCATCCACTGAATTTGAGTACTCTAGAACTAGATTCGGCATTATTACTTCCTATTGTTAACGCAATCGTTTGTCCCTTAATAGCAACTAACGATGAAAAATCCGAGAAGTTAGCTATTATTCTGTCTGCCGGATCACTGATATATGCTCAAAATCTACTCTGACCATTGAGTAAGATCCAAGAAAGTCATGACCACAGTCATGATCTGTTGATATTATTCTGTTATATTATTTCGTAATAAAGTTTACTTTTTTACATTCGATTTATTTAAATACTTTGGAGATATTCCTATGCGTCATCCTGTAGTTATGGGTAACTGGAAACTAAACGGCAGCAAAGAAATGGTTGTTGATCTACTAAACGGTCTTAACGCTGAACTTGAAGGCGTAACAGGCGTAGACGTAGCAGTTGCTCCACCAGCACTTTTCGTTGATCTTGCTGAGCGTACGCTTACTGAAGCGGGCAGCGCGATCATCCTAGGTGCTCAAAACTCTGACCTAAACAACAGCGGTGCATTCACTGGCGACATGTCTCCAGCAATGCTTAAAGAGTTCGGCGCATCTCACATCATCATCGGTCACTCTGAGCGTCGTGAATACCACGCTGAGTCTGACGAATTTGTTGCTAAGAAATTCGCATTCCTAAAAGAGAACGGCCTAACTCCAGTTCTTTGTATCGGTGAATCTGAAGCACAAAACGAAGCAGGCGAAACTGTTGCTGTATGTGCTCGTCAACTTGACGCTGTTATCAACACTCAAGGTGTTGAAGCTCTTGAAGGCGCTATCATCGCTTACGAACCAATCTGGGCTATCGGTACTGGTAAAGCAGCTACAGCTGAAGATGCACAACGCATCCACGCTCAAATCCGTGCACACATCGCTGAGAAATCAGAAGACGTTGCTAAGAAAGTTGTTATCCAATACGGCGGTTCTGTTAAGCCAGAAAACGCAGCAGCTTACTTCGCACAACCAGACATCGACGGTGCTCTAGTTGGCGGCGCAGCTCTTGACGCGAAAAGCTTCGCAGCTATCGCTAAAGCAGCAGCTGAAGCAAAAGCTTAATTTAAACTTCACCGTTTAGATTAGATGAAAGGTCAACTTAGGTTGGCCTTTTTTATTGTCTGTCATTTGGAATTCAAGCTTCAAACCTAAACTGCAGGCACAAAAAAACCGCTGATTTATCAGCGGTTTTCAAATTTTCAAGCGAACGCTAAGCGTGGCTTAGAACAACTCTTCTGCAACGCGGAACAGCTCAGAACGGTCTGGGTTCTGCATGTTCTCGATACAGTCGATGATGTCGTGGTGAACAAGTTCTTCTTTCTCGATACCAACACAACGACCACCGTGGCCTTCTTGAAGAAGGTGAACAGCATAGTTACCCATGCGTGAAGCCAGTACACGGTCAAATGCAGTAGGACGACCACCACGTTGGATGTGACCAAGAACAGTTGCACGAGTTTCACGACCTGTTGAAGATTCGATCTCTTTAGCAAGTTCGTTCGCGTCCATCATTAGCTCAGTTAGAGCGATGATTGCGTGCTTCTTACCTTTCGCAATACCATCTTGGATGTTGCTGATAAGCTGTTCTTTATCTAGGCCAGTCTCTGGAGTAATGATGTACTCACAACCACCCGCGATTGCTGACATAAGCGTAAGGTCACCACAGTGACGGCCCATGATTTCAACAATAGAAATACGTTGGTGAGAAGAAGACGTGTCACGTAGACGGTCAATTGAATCAATAACTGTGTTAAGTGCAGTTAGGTAACCGATTGTGTAGTCAGTACCTGCAATATCGTTATCGATAGTGCCTGGAAGACCGATACATGGGTAACCCATTTCTGTCAGTTTCTTAGCACCCATGTAAGAGCCGTCGCCACCGATAACAACAAGTGCTTCGATACCGTGCTTCTTAAGGTTCTCGATGCCTTTCTCGCGAACTTTAACATCTTTGAATTCAGGGAAACGTGCAGAACCTAAAAAAGTACCGCCGCGGTTGATGACGTCAGATACGCTTGAACGGTCAAGCTTTTCAATACGGTCTTCAACAAGGCCTTGGTAGCCATCATAAATGCCGTAAACTTCAATGCCAACTGATAGTGCGGTACGAACTACGCCGCGTACTGCTGCGTTCATGCCTGGAGCGTCACCACCACTGGTCAAAACACCGATCTTCTTAATCATGCTCACCCTCGATTTTTGGGAATCTATTATTCAATTCTTTTGCTTGCCGATTGTATATCAACAAGATTTTAAATCTATATATGTGCTTTATGTTACATTTCCTCAATAGGAATAGCACTTAAATCGCGTAAATTTATGTAACATTTCTACTTCTGTAAGAGTATTACAGTTTTACTCAGTAACTTTGTTGATTCACATCAGAATCAACATTAATTGTTATGTGGTGGTTTTTGTATCACCAAAGAATTCGCAATTTTTACTCACTTTAGTTCAAAAGCCACCCACTTACCATTTGCGGGCTGCTTTTCCCACCTATTACCAAGAATGGAATTTCTGCTGCTTCTCCGGGCCAAACACCACCGAATACGGGTCTTGATGAATTAATACATCAGCATCAGGGAACACAGAGATAAGCTTGGCCTCCACTTCATCAGAAATGCGATGCGCTTCAATAAGTGGGATATTATCTTCCAATTCTAAATGCAGTTGGATAAAGCGAATCGGCCCCGAACGACGAGTTCGTAATTGATGCACACCCAGCACGCCTTCAATGCTCAATGATGTCTCTTTAATCTGTTTCAGCTCTTCATCTGGCAGCTTATGATCAAGCAGAGATTGCACCGCTTCCATCGCCATTTGGTAAGCGCTGTATAGGATGTAGATACCAATACCAATCGCGAACACCGAATCCGCCTGACCAATGCCAAACCAGCTCAACGCCAGTGCCAACATAATCGCGGCGTTCATATAGAGATCGGTTTGGTAGTGCAGTGAATCAGCCGCAATGGCTTGGCTACCAGTTTTATTTACGACATGCTTTTGGAATCGAACTAAACCGAAGGTCATCACCATCGCGAATAAGCTGACATAGATACCAATTTCTGGGGAGTTCAGTTCGTGGGGTCTAAAGAAGCGCTCAATACCGTTAAGAATGAGGAAACAAGCCGAGCCGGAGATAAACATTGCCTGCGC
This sequence comes from Vibrio sp. 14N.309.X.WAT.E.F5, assembly GCF_030397615.1. Lineage (NCBI taxonomy): Bacteria > Pseudomonadati > Pseudomonadota > Gammaproteobacteria > Vibrionales > Vibrionaceae > Vibrio > Vibrio sp. 14N.309.X.WAT.E.F5. Next base: position 95,688 of record NZ_JAPNXR010000047.1, read on the forward strand.
TAATGCGGCAAGGGATTCAGCCTTACCATGACCAAAGGTGTGTTCTTTGTCAGCGGGCTGGAGAGAGTAGCGAACCACGATAAGATTGACGACTGAGGCCGCAATATCCAACATTGAATCCACTACGGAAGCCAACAGACTCACAGAACCTGTCACCCACCACGCTGCGACTTTCACTATCAATAAGATAGTGGCGATGGTTGTGGCTGCCCAAGCGGCGAGCGTAACTAAACGTGCGTATTCTTGTTTCATAATTTGGCTATAAAGTGACTGATAGCACAAAGTATAACCTGCAAACAATCAATTGAATATGACAGCTCGGATGTAAAACATTCATTTCTAGGGATCAAAAAAAGCGGCACGCGGCCGCTTCTTTCTCAACACTTTCATTCAGTCCGGCTTTCTCAAGCCATGAATTACTTGTCTTTGTTCATGCGTTTTTCCATTTTATCAGCACACTTAGTCATGCGCTCTTGCTGGATTTCTTTCAATTGAGTCTTTTGTTCAGCAGTTAGTACGCTCATCATTTGGTGTTGTTTCTTAAGCATTGCTACGCGACGCTCAGTTTGCTTCTCAACCATTTGGCTTGCTAGGTCGTTTGCCGCCGCTTCATCAAAAGTATCCGCTAGAACTAAATCTTGAACTTTCTCTTGGTGCGCTTTCATTTTCGCCATTTTATCGGCTTTATTACCAGCGTGTTTTTCTTTCATCTCTGCACGATTCGCTTCGCGCATCTCTTTCAATTCTGTTTTCTGTGCATCAGTCAGGTCTAGTTGACGCATCACTTTCTTATCGAAGCCGCCACATTTACCATGCATACCTTTGTGGTCGCCTTTATCGCCGCCGCCATATGCGAATGCGCTTGCTGTACCTAACATTAGTGGAAGTGCCGCAGCTGCTAGTACAAGTTTCTTAGTCATTTTCATAATTGTTGCCTCAATTCGGTATAATAAGTCATGTGTTGCGTCTGTTTCTCAGCGCTTAGATATAGATTAGTCTTTCCCTCGTAAAGCGACGTTTAGAAAGCGTAAAGAATCGTAAAGAGTGAAAGTTGACGAATAATTAGCAGTATTATTAACGTGTAAATAACCAATTAAGGCTTCCCAATGGCGAACATTCTTCTTATTGATGACGACACCGAGCTAACCGGCTTACTTAAAGACATTCTAAGCTTTGAGGGGTTTACTGTTTCCGAAGCCAATGATGGCTATGCGGGGCTTGAGGCCATCAATGATGAGATAGACTTGATCCTATTGGATGTGATGATGCCACGCCTTAATGGCATGGAAACCCTTAAGAAGTTGAGAGAAAATTGGGAAACACCGGTATTAATGCTGACCGCTAAAGGTGAAGAGATCGACCGTGTGATTGGCCTTGAACTTGGCGCGGATGATTACTTACCAAAACCGTTTAGTGACCGTGAACTTCTCGCTCGTATTCGTGCCATCTTGCGTCGCACACAAACCGCTTCGGCACCTAAAGCAGCCAGTGATACCATTCAATACCAAGACATCGAAGTGTTCCCCGGCAAGCAAGAAGCTTACTGTAATGGTCAGCAAATCGATCTCACCACCACTGAGTTCGCCTTGCTAAGCCATCTAATCCAAAACCCGGGGCAAGTGATCACCAAAGAAGCATTGAGCTTAGATGTATTAGGCAAAAGGCTGGCGGCATTTGACCGTGCAATTGATATGCACATCTCTAATTTACGTAAGAAGATTCCAGAACGTAATGACGGTAAATCTCGCATCAAAACCTTACGTGGCCGTGGCTATTTATTGGTAGAGGAAGGTTAATGCGTATACCTAAAATCACTAGCTTATATGGACGTATCTTTGCCATCTTTTGGTTCACCATGTTACTGGTGCTTTTATCCGTGTTATCTCTACCGCACCTCGATCCTCGAGTGGCGCGAGATGTGCCCGCCGATCATCTCAATAAATTAGAGCGTATCGCTAAAATCACAGAAAAACGCTACGCCAAAGAACCGAATCTAGGCAAAATTGTGTTCCAACTTGAGGCTCCACGTAGCCGTAAGGACTCTCGTGCTCGTATCTATTTAACCGATCTTGAAGGTGCAGTCCTTACTTCGAAAAGGCATTCTGACTATAAGCTTAAGGCGATTCGTAACTTTGTTACCTCGATTGATAACCCTGAGATGCCGAAACAAAAGCTTTACGGACATTACATGGTCGCAGGGCCTGTGCCGATTACACTCGCAGGTGAAGAACTGTTGATGTACGCCGGAGTGAAGTGGAATCAACCACCGCCATTTTTGCTACGACTGTTTGATAAGCCTTTACAGCTATTACTTGCTGTCATGCTAGCGAGTACCCCACTATTACTTTGGTTAGCTTGGGCATTGAGCCAACCGGCCCGTAGGCTTGAACGCGCAGCGCAACGTGTGGCGAAAGGCCAATTCGAGGTCGATCCAACACTCGAAAAAGGCACATCAGAATTCAGGCAAGCGGGTGAAAGCTTTAACCAGATGGTCGAAGCGGTAAACCAGATGATTTCAGGGCAACAACGCCTTCTTTCTGATATTTCACACGAACTGCGCTCACCACTGACTCGTCTGCGTATGGCCAATGCATTAGCGATTCGTAAACAAGGTGAGAGCCAAGAGTTAGAACGTATCGATATGGAAGCACAGCGATTAGAGCAGATGATCAGTGAACTGCTTACGCTCTCTCGCATGCAGGTCGACAGCCACATAACTCGTGAAGTTCAACCACTCTCAAGTCTATGGGAAGAGATATTAAAAGACGCAGAGTTTGAAGCCGAGCAGATGGGTAAATTACTGACGTTTTCAGAGATCCCAGATCGTTCTATTTCGGGTAATCCTAAGCTGCTGATGAGTGCCTTAGACAATATTACGCGTAATGCCATCTACTACGGTAAAGACCAAGTCGATGTGCAATTCCATGTTGTCCAGGATCAGCTGACCATTCGCGTGAATGACAATGGCGATGGTGTGCCTGATGACGAACTCGATTCGATTTTCAGACCGTTCTATCGTGTTTCAACGGCGCGAGATCGTAACTCAGGCGGTACTGGACTTGGGTTAACCATTACTGAGAGTGCAATTCGCCAACACAGCGGAACCATCACAGCCAGTCGCAGCACATTGGGCGGACTACAGCTGGAAATCACCTTACCTATCCTACCGGTGTAATACCCCCACAAAGATCACAGTTGATAATGATTGTTATTATCATTATGGTAAATCCTCTAATTAAGGAGGATTTACCATGTCACACATTTTCCCTGCTCTACCCTACGCTTACGATGCCCTAGAACCTTACATTGATGCTAAGACGATGGAAGTGCATTACAGCAAGCACCATAGAACCTACTACGACAAGTTTGTTGCGGCTGTCTCTGGCAGTGAACTTGAACAGCAATCTCTAACCGAGATCTTCGCTAATATTTCTCAGCACAGCCCAGCGGTTCGCAACAATGGTGGTGGTTACTACAATCACATCTTGTATTGGAACTGCATGTCGCAAGATGGCGGTGGTGAACCGACGGGCGAACTTGGTGAGGCTATCAAAAGTACATTCGGGGATTTCAAAGCGTTCCAAGAGTTGTTCGCACAAGCGGCAATCAATACCTTTGGTTCAGGCTTCGCTTGGCTAGTGGTTGAAGAAGGGCAACTGAAGATCATCTCGACCTCAAACCAAGACAACCCGTGGATGGATACCATCGCCAGCAACGGTGAGCCGATTCTTGCACTCGATGTCTGGGAACACGCCTACTACATCAGCTACCAAAACCGTCGTCCTGAGTACATCAATGCATGGTGGAACGTGGTGAATTGGAATGCGGTGTCAGCAAACTACGCGCAAGCACTCGTGAATCAAGCATAAGCTGATGGTGGTGAACTGTACTCACTCAGCTTGCCACCGTATACTCTGGCTATCTTTGAATATTCTTGTGAACCAACATGTTTGATATCGCTCTATACGAACCAGAAATTGCGCCCAATACGGGTAACATCATCCGCCTATGTGCTAACTGCGGCGCAAACCTGCACCTGATTGAGCCACTTGGCTTTGATTTTGAAGAGAAGAAAGTTCGTCGTGCTGGCTTGGATTACCACGATCTAGCGCGTGTTAAGCGTCACAAGAACCTAGAAGCCTTCCTTGAGTATCTAGAGAATGAACGCGAAGGTGATTTCCGTATCTTCGCTTGCACCACTAAAACAACAGGTCACCACGTTGATGCAAAATTCCAACAAGGTGATGTGTTGATGTTTGGCCCTGAGACACGTGGCCTGCCTGCTGAGTTCATCGAAAGTATGCCAATGGAACAACGCATTCGTATTCCAATGATGCCAGATGCGCGTAGCCTAAACCTATCTAACGCGGTTGCTATTATTGCATTCGAAGCGTGGCGACAAATGGGCTTTGAAGGCGCGGTATAACCCAATCTCAGTAAATCAATCTCAGTAAATAACTGTTCACACGGCCTGTTACCTGCTCCTGCGAGCAATCGTAAATAGCCGGTAACATGCAATAAAAAAGGCTCTTACCATTATCACTTGCTTGCGAAGGATAAAGGTAAGAGCCTTTTCTGTTTTTCCCTCTATATAAAGAAGAGAGAAAAACACAGAATAGAAAAAACGGATTAGTTTAAGCGGTTACGATCGTTGTCGTCGTCTTTCTTCTCAAACTCACCTTCAAAAGTGTTGCCGTCTTTTGATTGGTCAGAGGGATCGCGATTGAATGGGTCTTGTCCAAATGGACTCTGACCAAAACCAGCCTGTCCACCCGCATGGAAACCGCCAGACATATTGCTAACCATCATTTTTTCCATCATTTTCTTGGCAATCATCGCTCTTGGTGCTGGTAGCAATACCAACATACCGAGTGCGTCCGTCATAAAGCCCGGAGTCAGCAGCAATACACCAGCAACCGCAAGCATCACGCCTTCAAGAATCTGTTGTGCTGGCATTTCGCCTTGTTGTAGTCGACCTTGCACAGACATAAGTGTCTGAATGCCTTGGCTACGAACAAGCGATGCACCTACAAATGCAGTAATCAAAACTAACGCAATAGTTGGCCACAATCCTAAGAAGCCACCAACTTGAATAAATAGACCAATCTCAATGATAGGTACGAAGATAAATAGTAATAATAAGATAGGAAACACACGCCCTCCTTTGTTACTCCCAGTTTACGCTGAAAGCTCTATCAATCTCAAATTTATCCTGTAAATAAGCGTGTTTATTGACCGAGAATAACTTTGCAAAATATTGACGAAACAAAACCGAAAAAGGTGATCAACTTAATATTTTTATGCGCTAGGTACAGTATCATGTGCCACATAAGTCAGGACGGATTTATCAGCCCAATATTCTAGCGAACGGAGTATTTGCACACAGAATAGGCTAATAACTAACTATATAATCAGAATAATTCTCTAAGGATCCTGTTATGGCTAATCTATCAGAAGCTCAAGTTGAAGCTCCTCAAGCTACTCGTCTCGAAGAAGATCTACTAGGTCAACGTCATGTTCCGGCTGATGCTTACTACGGCATCCACACTCTACGCGCAGTTGAAAACTTCAACATCTCAAATGTAACGATCTCAGATGTACCTGAATTCGTTCGCGGTATGGTGATGACAAAGAAAGCAGCGGCTTTAGCAAACAAAGAGTTAGGTGTAATCCCAAGCGAAGTGGCTAAGTACATCATCGAAGCTTGTGACCTAATTCTAGACACTGGCAAGTGCATGGATCAGTTCCCATCGGATGTATTCCAAGGTGGTGCTGGTACTTCTGTAAACATGAATGCTAACGAAGTTGTGGCAAACGTGGCACTTGAACTTATGGGCAAAGAAAAAGGCCAATATGAGTTCATCAACCCGAATGACCATGTAAACCGCAGCCAATCAACAAACTGTGCGTACCCAACTGGTTTCCGTATCTCTGTGTACAACAGCGTTCGTAAACTGATTGACGCTATCGAATACCTAAAAGGCGCATTCGAGCTTAAGAGCCAAGAATTCAACACAATCCTGAAGATGGGTCGTACTCAGCTTCAAGATGCTGTTCCAATGACGGTTGGCCAAGAGTTCCACGCTTGGGCTGTAACCATCAATGAAGAAATCAAAAACCTAGAATACACTTCAAAGCTTCTTCTTGAAGTTAACCTAGGCGCAACGGCTATCGGTACTGGTCTGAACGCAGCTCCGGGCTACCAAGGCCTAGCAGTGAAACACCTAGCAGAAGTAACTGGCCTAGAGTGTGTAGCGGCTGAAGATCTTATCGAAGCAACGTCTGACTGTGGCGCATACGTAATGACGCACGGTGCACTTAAACGTCTAGCGGTTAAACTGTCTAAGATTTGTAACGACTTACGTCTTCTTTCTTCAGGCCCACGCACTGGCTTCAACGAGCTAAACCTACCTGAACTGCAAGCGGGTTCTTCAATCATGCCTGCTAAAGTAAACCCAGTTGTACCTGAAGTAGTCAACCAAGTTTGCTTTAAAGTTCTAGGTAATGACAACACGGTTTCTTTCGCAGCAGAAGGCGGTCAGCTTCAACTGAACGTAATGGAACCTGTTATCGCACAAAGCATGTTTGAGTCTTTAGACATCCTAACAAACGCATGTGTGAACCTACGCGACAAGTGTGTAGACGGCATTACTGTGAACAAAGAAGTGTGTGAATCTCACGTATTTAACTCTATCGGTATCGTAACTTACCTAAACCCATACATTGGCCACCACGAAGGTGACATCGTTGGTAAGATTTGTGCGGAAACAGGTAAGAGTGTTCGTGATGTAGTTCTAGAACGCGGTTTATTGAGCGAAGAAGAACTTGATGACATTTTCTCTGTTGAAAATCTAATGCATCCTCAGTATAAAGCTAAGCGCTACGAGTAAAGTTAGCGAGAAAGGGCTCCAAACGGAGCCCTTTTTTAGGCTCCAATACGGTTACCCCTGATTATTTTGTGGATTTCCGTGGGTTGCGTTTTTGCTTAATTGAACCTAAACCATAGAACTATTATGTGAACATTCCAGCGGCGAATGTTCACATAATAAAATCTAAATGAGGTGTTACTTATGATTGCAGTAGAACTATTTGTCGTCCTGCTCTTTATCTTTTTGGGGGCCAGAATTGGCGGTATCGGTATTGGTTTTGCCGGTGGTGCTGGTGTTATTGCCCTTTCACTTATTCTTGGTGTTCCAACAAGCCAGTCTTTCATCCCGATCGATGTAATCTTGATCATCATGTCGGTTATCACCGCAATTGCAGCAATGCAGGTTGCTGGCGGTATGGACTGGTTGGTGCAAATTGCAGAAAACTTTTTGCGTAAGCACCCTGAACGCATCACCTTTTACGCGCCAATCGTGACCTTTGTAATGACACTAATGGCGGGTACTGGCCACACAGCATTCTCAACGCTTCCTGTAATCGCAGAAGTAGCGAAAGGCCAAGGCGTGCGTCCTTCTCGTCCACTGTCTATCGCAGTTGTAGCCTCTCAAATTGCTATCACAGCTTCGCCAATTTCGGCAGCGGTTGTGGCATTCGCAGCAATGCTGGCACCGTTTGGTGTTGATTACCTAACGCTATTAATGGTTTGTATTCCAACAACCTTCATCGCTTGTATGGTTGGTGCGGTTGTCGCGAACTACATGGGCTGCGAACTGAAAGATGATCCTGTTTACCAAGAGCGTCTAGAGAAAGGTCTAATCAAACTGGCAACAGAAGAGAAGCGCGAAATTCTACCAACAGCGAAGAGAGCGACTTACATCTTCCTAGCGGCGATTGGTTTCGTGGTTTGTTACGCAGCGGCTATCTCTAGCTCTGTTGGCCTAATTGAAAACCCAGCTCTGGGCCGTAACGAAGCAATCATGTCTGTGATGCTGGCAGCAGCTGCTGCAATTGTTATGTTCACTAAGATTGATGCAGCGAAGATTTCTTCAGCGCCAACATTCCGTTCTGGTATGACTGCGTGTGTATGTGTACTGGGTGTGGCTTGGTTAGGCTCAACGTTTGTAAACGCACACGTTGCTGAAATCAAAGACGTAGCCGGCGCTCTACTGGCTGACTACCCTTGGATGCTGGCTCTTGTTCTGTTCTTCGCTTCTATGCTGCTTTACTCTCAAGGCGCAACCACGGTTGCACTAATGCCTGCAGCTCTAGCGATTGGCGTAGCACCACTAACAGCCGTGGCTTCTTTTGCTGCAGTAAGTGCACTGTTCGTACTTCCAACTTACCCTACGCTACTGGCAGCGGTTGAGATGGATGACACAGGCTCAACGCGTATCGGTAAGTACGTATTCAACCACCCATTCTTCATTCCTGGTGTGGCAACAATCAGTACTGCGGTAGCACTCGGCTTCGCATTCGGCGGTCTGTTTATCTAACATTCGCTGATGGTTAAAACTTTAAAAGGAAGCTTCGGCTTCCTTTTTTGTTTTCTACTCAATGTGTTATTTGATACACATCAAATAACTATTATAAACTTTAAAACCCGCCTAAAAATAAAATTTGAATAAAATTCCAAGATCATTCAACCCAACTAATAACAACACTTACCAAATCAATCTCCCCTCGCTTTCATCTAATCCACATCGAATATTAATCCAAGCTAACTAACCAAAAAACCTTGCTGTTTTTATGCCATTTTCAAGACATCTTATTGGCCACTATTTTTGTGAACAGCACCAAACTTAAATAGCTAGGTAAGGAATAAAATAACCGCAGCTAAATTAAATCTAACTTCATTTGGATCAGTAAATATAAAAACGAACTTAATTTAAAGTCAGCAATTTTATATCGCTGGATACTTTATAAGCATCAGTATGTTTACAATCTATAAATCATTAGTCGCTAATTCACATCACTTTTATTTAAGATGATGTAAGGAGATAGCTATGACGACTCAGACAATACCAAGCGAGACAAAAAAGGGCGGCTTCTTTGCCAATTTTAAATTCCCTTCTGCCTACACCATTTTATTTATTCTTATTGCTTTCGTAGCGCTCCTTACCTGGATTGTTCCGGCAGGCCAATACGACCGAGCCATGAATGAAGAACTCGGTCGAGAAGTACCCGTAACCGGAACCTATCAAGCCGTAGAAGGTAACCCTCAAGGTGTGATTGACGTACTGCTTGCGCCTATTGACGGTTTCTACGACCACAATAGCTATGAAGCTGCGGCCATCGACGTTTCACTGTTTATTCTAATCATTGGTGGCTTCTTAGGGCTAGTAACCAAAACTGGTGCTATTGATGCCGGTATCGAACGTGTCACCGCCCGCCTAGAAGGGCGAGAAGAGTTGATGATACCGATACTGATGGCGCTGTTTGCTGCTGGCGGTACCGTTTACGGCATGGCGGAAGAATCACTGCCATTCTATACGCTGCTAGTGCCAGTAATGATGGCCGCTCGCTTTGACCCTCTGGTTGCTGCTGCCACGGTACTGCTTGGCGCAGGCATTGGGGTGCTAGGTTCAACGATTAACCCGTTCGCGACCGTTATTGCTGCCAACGCCTCTGGTATTCCATTTACCGACGGTATCGCGCTGCGTGTTGGTATGCTGATTATTGGTTGGGGTATTTGTGTCGCTTACGTTATGCGTTACGCAAGAATGGTTCAAGCCGACCCAACAACATCGATTGTCTACGACAAATACGAAGAGAACAAAGCACATTTCCTTGGTAACGCGAGTGGTGAAAAACTTGAATTCACCGCAACTCGTAAACTGATTCTGACCATTTTTGGTGGCTCTTTCGCTGTGATGATTTATGGCGTATCCGTTGCAGGATGGTGGATGGCTGAGATCTCCGCGATGTTCTTAGCAGCAACAATCATCGTCGGTATTGTGTCTCGCATGAGCGAAGAAGAGTTTACCACTAGCTTCATTGACGGTGCCCGAGATCTACTGGGCGTAGCACTTATCATAGGTATCGCACGTGGTATTGTGGTGGTGATGGACCGCGGTATGATCACCGACACCATTCTGTTCTCTGCAGAACAAATGGTTACCGGGCTATCTTCGGTTATCTTTATTAACGTGATGTTCTTCTTAGAGATTCTATTGTCATTCTTAGTACCATCAACGTCTGGATTAGCGGTACTGACTATGCCAATCATGGCACCGTTGGCCGATTTTGCTGGCGTAGGTCGTGACCTTGTTATCACCGCTTACCAATCTGCATCAGGCTTGGTGAACTTAATCACACCAACCTCTGCGGTAGTAATGGGTGGCTTGGCGATTGCTCGCGTCCCTTACGTGCGCTGGGTTAAATGGGTAATGCCATTAATCGGTATCTTGATGGTGTTCTGCATCGTTGTACTAAGTATTGGTGCGCTTATCTAGCAGCTCCAACAGCCAATAAGCTTCATCTTCTCGTTCAAAGCCGCTTTCTTAGCGGCTTTTTTTATCGCTATCGAATCCAACTCTAACCCGATCACCAAAACAACCTCACGAGCTGCACACGCTTCATCCAAAGCCTCTCTATTACCTATCTCAGTAGCAAAGCTTAAACAAACAAAAACCACTTGCGACAAAGAGTAAGCCAACACTTAAATATCAACATTAAGACTAATAAAACGCCATCTATTCTTCGCTCTTATATTTATACAAATATTTAGTCATTTATTGTCGTTAATTATATTTAAAGTAATTTACGCAGTAATAACCAAAGAGGAAATAGTAGTGATTTTTATAGAAAACCAGCTTAAAAAGCCCAATTATAAAGTGTGACCACAATAGCTTTATTCGCATTTAAATTGTTAAAGAATAATTAATTCTTCGTACAAAATTAAATATATAAATACTAACATTGCATACTTCCAATCTAAGCTCATTATTATCAATAAAACCATTTTGCATATAATCCCTCACAAATTGGATTCTAGCTAGGCGAATGAAAAAAGCATGCATAATATTCCCAAGGAGTTAACTATTTAGAAAAGGCTGACAATAGTTGAAAGTGCATAAAGTTTGTTAAAACCCTTGATTTTAAAGGGCTGCGGGATAAAAAACGATTTGTGATAGATCTCTAAGAATACCTGACTAGCAGGCGTAATATTAATTCCAGACAAGAGATATGAATAAAATAATTCATTCTTCTCAACTGAAAATAAATAATTACTCTTAGCGATAAAAGTAATTCAAATATATAAGAGAGAGACGATCATGAGTAAGTTCTATGTAGGTTCTGAAATAGGTCAATTACGCCGCGTTCTAGTTCACCGTCCAAGACGCGCACTGACTCACCTAACACCCTCTAACTGTCACGATTTGCTGTTTGATGACGTACTGGCTGTTGAGCGTGCAGGTAAAGAGCATGACGCATTTACTCAAACGCTACGTGATCAAGGTGTTGAAGTTCTTCTTCTTACTGACTTGCTAGCAGACACACTAGCTGTGCCAGAAGCGAAAGATTGGCTACTAAGCTGCCAAGTATCTGATTACCGTTTGGGTAAAACATTCGCCAATGATGTGCGCTGCTACTTAGGCGACTTACCAAACCTAGAGCTAGCAAAAATTCTAACGGGCGGTTTGTCTTACGCTGAGATGCCAATGAAATCATCTTCAATGATGCAAGGCATGCACGCACCAACCGACTTCATTATCGAGCCTCTACCAAACCACCTATTTACTCGCGACACATCTTGCTGGGTATACGGCGGTGTGTCTATCAACCCAATGGCGAAACCGGCTCGTCAACGTGAAACAAACCACGTTCGCGCTATTTACCGCTGGCACCCAACATTCGCAGGCCAAGACTTCATTAAATACTTCGGCGATGAAGAAAAGATCAACTACGACAACTCAACCATTGAAGGTGGTGACGTTCTTGTGCTCGGTCGTGGCGCGGTGCTTATCGGTATGTCTGAGCGTACAACAGCACAAGGTGTTGAGCACTTAGCATCTAGCCTATTCAAACACGGTCAAGCGAAACAAGTTATCGCAATGCAGCTACCAAAACACCGCTCTTGCATGCACTTAGACACCGTTATGACGCACATGAACGAAGATACGTTCTCTGTTTACCCTGAAGTCGTGAGTAAGGATGTGCAGTGCTGGAACCTAACTGGCGATGAGTCAGGCGCTGTGAAAGTGAAAGAAGAAGGCTACTTCGTAACGGCTATCGAAAAAGCACTTGGCGTAGACAAGCTAAACCTAATCACAACGGGTGGCGACAACTTCCATGCAGAACGTGAACAGTGGAACGATGCAAACAACGTTCTAACGGTTAAACCTGGCGTCGTTATTGGCTACGAAGGCAACACATACACCAACGAAAAATACGACAAAGCAGGCATCACGGTTCTTCCGATTCCAGGAGACGAACTTGGTCGCGGTCGCGGCGGCGCACGCTGCATGAGCTGTCCAATTGAGCGTGATGGTATCTAATCACTAAGACGAAACGGCCAAGTTGAACGAGCTTAAATAATCTCAACTTGGCCAAAATGAGAGAACACAATTATGACTAAGCAAACTGTTGTTGTTGCACTCGGCGGTAATGCCCTACTTCGTCGCGGTGAGCCGTTAGAAGCCGATGTTCAACGCCGTAATATTGAAACAGCTGTTAAAACCATCTCTGAAATCGCGAAAGTGTACAACGTGGTTCTAGTGCACGGTAATGGCCCACAAGTTGGTTTACTTGCTCTGCAAGGTTTGGAATACAAAAAAGTAAATCCGTACCCACTAGATGTGTTGGGCAGTGAGACTCAAGGCATGATCGGCTACATGCTGATGCAAGAGTTCAAGAACTATCTTCCTAACCGCAACATCTCATGCATGTTGACGCAAATGACAGTCGATCCAAATGATCCTGCATTCGCGGATCCAACCAAACCGATTGGCCCGATCTACGAAGAAGCAGAAGCGCGTGAATTGGCAGAGAAATTCCACTGGATCGTAAAACCAGATGGCCAACATTTCCGTCGCGTAGTACCAAGTCCACGCCCTACCGGGATTGTTGAACACGACGCGATCACCCAACTTATCGATGCAGGTCATCTCGTGATTTGTACTGGTGGTGGTGGCATCCCAGTGAAAAAAGAAAATGGCAAATTAGTGGGTGTTGAAGCGGTTATCGACAAAGACATGTCAGCGGCTTTCTTGGCGAAACAATTGGATGCAGATGCACTGCTTATTCTGACCGATGCTGACGCTGTATACCTTGATTGGGGCAAACCAACTCAACACGCACTGCGCAGCACCACACCAAGCGAATTGGCGAAGTTCACTTTTGATGCCGGCTCAATGGGGCCAAAAATTGAAGCATCGTGCGAATTCATTCAGCAAGGCGGCAAAGTAGTGGGTATCGGTGCACTCGAAGATGGCTTGCAAATTCTGCAAGGCCAAGCGGGCACCAATATCACCAAAGGTTAACGTACTAGCGAGCTTTATCATCTTGAAAAACTTAAAGCTTGAGAACCTTAAACCTTGAGAGCTTTTAAAGCTTGCGAAAACAGATTAAACGAAACAAACCGAACCGAACCGAACCGAACAAATTTAACTAAAAATTGAATCGCGCTTTCTTGAATTTTCTTTCCCTGTAACAGGAAAGCGCCTAAATCTAAAAAGGAATACATCATGGCTTTTAACCTACGCAATCGTAACTTCCTAAAACTACTAGATTTCACTCCACGCGAAATTCAACACTTGTTAGATCTTTCTATGGAGCTAAAAAAAGCGAAGTACAACGGTTACGAACAGCCAACACTGACTGGTAAAAACATTGCGCTTATCTTTGAGAAAACCTCAACTCGTACTCGCTGTGCATTCGAAGTTGCTGCATTCGACCAAGGTGCTCGAGTTTCTTACTTAGGCCCATCTGGCTCTCAAATTGGCCACAAAGAATCAATGAAAGATACAGCTCGCGTTCTTGGCCGTATGTACGATGGCATTGAATACCGCGGCTTCGGTCAAGAGATCGTTGAAGAGCTAGGCGCTTACGCTGGTGTACCTGTATGGAATGGTCTGACTGACGAATTCCACCCAACACAAATCCTGGCTGACTTCCTAACTATGACGGAATACGGCCGTGGTAAACAGCTGCATGAGATCAGCTTTGCTTACCTAGGTGATGCTCGCAACAACATGGGTAACTCTCTGATGGTTGGCGCAGCGAAAATGGGCATGGACATTCGCCTTGTTGCTCCAAAACAATTCTGGCCACAAGAAGAGCTATTGGCTCAATGTCGTGAAATCGCAGAGCACACTGGCGGCAAAATCACACTGACTGAAGATGTTCAAGAAGGCGTGCAAGGTTGTGACTTCCTATACACCGACGTTTGGGTATCCATGGGCGAAGCGAAAGAAGCATGGGCTGAGCGCATCAACCTAATGATGCCTTACCAAGTCAACATGGAAATGATCAAAGCGACAGGCAACCCACATGTGAAATTCATGCACTGCCTACCGGCTTTCCACGGCGAAGACACAACAGTAGGCAAACAGCTTGCTGCTGAATACCCACAACTAAAAGACGGCGTTGAAGTAACAGATGAAGTGGTTGAGTCTGAATACTCTATCGTGTTCGATGAAGCTGAAAACCGCATGCACACCATCAAAGCAGTGATGGTTGCGACATTAGGCAGTTAATAAGCTGAACAACTAAGAATCTAGATAACTAATAATCTAAATAGTTAAGCACTCACTTGTTCGCAAGACATTAACAAGTTAAGTGTAATAGCAGGGAAATGCGGGTGGCATACTTGGGATTTAACCCTTGGATAAAGCCCGCATTTTTTTCATTCGACTGAAGAAGTTATCACCCAAAAAAACACAAGTTTTTCTGTTTCAACAAAGGCTTAAATGGAAGTTAAAAACGGACGCGATTTCGCATAAAAATCCATTAAATGAATACTTTACAGAAAGTATTGCATGGCCTTTTTATCTGAGTATAATCCTCCGCAATTTGTCTTAAGAGAGCAAAAAATGAACCGCAATTCTGTCGCACATTATTGTCAAACTACACGCCAAAGAGTGGCGGTGGTGTCATTTTTATTTTGCTCTATTGATCATTTCGAAGCCTCCTATTTTTAGGGGGCTTTTTTTTGTCCGCAATTTGACTGTATGCATAGAAGGAAGACCCGTTATGGCGCATTCGTTATTTAACAAGCACATCATCTCCATACCTGAGCTCACTCGTAATGAACTGGAGCTTATCGTCGACACCGCAGCAAGGCTCAAGGCTGAGCCAAACCCAGAGTTGCTGAAAAATAAAGTCGTTGCGAGCTGCTTCTTTGAGCCTTCAACTCGAACTCGCCTTTCATTTGAAACCGCGGTTCAGCGTCTTGGTGGCACCGTCATCGGTTTTGATAATGGCGGCAACACATCGCTGGCCAAGAAAGGCGAAACACTTGCCGATTCGGTACAGGTTATTTCATCTTACGTCGATGCCTTTGTGATGCGTCACCCACAAGAAGGCGCAGCACGCTTAGCCTCTGAATTTTCGAATGGGGTTCCGGTAGTGAATGGCGGCGACGGTGCAAACCAACACCCGACTCAAACCTTGTTGGATCTGTTCTCGATTTACGAAACGCAAGGCACGCTTGATAACCTCAATGTGGCGTTCGTCGGCGACCTAAAATATGGCCGAACTGTGCACTCATTGACGCAAGCACTCTCAAAATTCAATAACGTGCGTTTCTTCTTTATCGCACCAGAAGTGTTAGCGATGCCAGATTATATCTGTGAAGAATTGGAAGAGATGGGTATCCAATACAGCACCCACAGCAGCATTGAAGAAGTCGTGCCTGAACTGGATGTCCTGTACATGACTCGCGTACAGAAAGAGCGCTTCGATGCATCGGAATACGCGCACATGAAGTCGGCTTACATCCTAACCGCCGATACATTGAAAGACGCTCGTCAAAACATGAAGGTACTTCACCCACTGCCACGCGTCGACGAAATCACCACTGACGTTGATAAAACGCCACACGCTTACTACTTCGAACAAGCTGAAAACGGCGTGTATGCACGTGAAGCTTTATTAGCCCTAGTTCTAAACGACACTTTATAAGCAGGAGATACAGTCATGGTTAAACAAACTCAGCTACAAGTAGAAGCGATCCGTAATGGCAGCGTGATTGACCACATCCCTGCTCATCTTGGGATTAAAATTCTCAAACTGTTCAAGCTGCATAAAACAGAGCAACGCATCACGATGGGGCTAAACCTGCCATCATCAGCGCTCGGCAACAAAGACCTAATCAAGATTGAGAACATCTTTCTGACCAAGGAACAAGCCAATCAATTGGCTCTGTACGCCCCACAAGCGACAGTGAATCAGATTGAAGAGTACAAAGTGGTCAACAAGCTCACACTTGTACTGCCAGAACAAATCAACAGTGTGTTCGCCTGCCCAAATAGCAACTGTATTTCACACGGTGAACCTGTCGAAAGTAGCTTTAAAGTGCAGCTAAAACACGAAAACGTACAACTAAAATGTCACTATTGTGAAAAAGTATTCTCTCGCGAGATCATGAGTGAAATTCGCTAACCCTTAGCGCTATTACCTCCGCAACAAAAGCCCTTTATAGTTTATGGATATTTATTCCCAACACGGAATAAATATCCATTTAACCAAAGAATAAAACTCCACAATAAAAGCAATTAACCAGAATTTTGTTTGGTGATCGCCTTCAAAAAGATAACTATCCTTTAGTGGTAGACTCAATGCATAGATGATCATACATCTCGCATACCCTCCCTCTTATTTCGGGGTTCATCGGTAAGCCCTAATTAACAATCGTACTCTACGGCTTTGGGAGTGCGTTCTGCGCTATGGACAAGCGATATCAACACGTTGACCTTAAGGAGTTGTTCATGAACCAAATCACTGAGCACGGTTGCTTGTATTCAGCTGAAGATAAAACACTGACTGCCGCGTGCAAACGCTTACTACAACAACAAAGCTTCTCGACCCAGAATCAACTGCGCGAGAAACTCGTCGACATTGGCTATACAGGTATCAGCCAATCGACCGTCTCTCGCATTTTGTCACAGCTTGGCGTTGTCAAAATTCAGAATGCCTGTGGCAAAAAGGTTTACTGCATCACGGTTGAAAGCGCGCCTGTGCGTGTCGATGCCTCAATCTCATCACAAATCGAATTAATTACTCACAACCAAGCGATGGTGATCGTAAAAACAAACCCTGGTTGCGCACAGTTGGTCGCAAGATTAGTCGATATCGACCCACATACCGAGATTATCGGTACGGTTGGCGGCAATGACACCGTGCTAATTATCCCGAAAGACACGATGAACATCGATGCCTGTGAACAAGTAGTAAGAGCACGCTTAGGTGTTGCCTAAATGTCTTACTGGCAAGGGCTGTTCACTGCAGTTGCGCAGCTAACCCTCTCTCGACTGCCTAAGAAAGTGGCTCACCCGCCCTAGCGGATATTTGCTGGTCGATGAAACTAATCACAAACTATTACGGTCTGATTGAGTTAAGATACCTTCAACTCCATTTTGATGACTAAATAGTATGCGACGACTTGCCACATTACTTTTTGTTTGTGTTTCCCTGTTCACCCAGCCTGCGTGGGCGCTTTTTGGAAACGACAACGCCGAGCCAAGCTTCGGAGGCAATAACAACGGTTTTGTCCCTGTAGACCAAGCTTTCCCTTTCAATTACTACCAGCAAGACGGCAAGCTCCTTCTCGACTGGCAAGTAAAAGAGGGCTACTACCTCTATCAACATAGCCTCTCGTTCACTGGCCAAAATCTCGCTATCGGCAATGTTGAAATGGAAGATGGCCAACCACACCAAGATGAATTCTTCGGTGAGGTGAGCATTTATACGCAGCCGTTATTCGTGCAAGTTCCTCTACAGAGTTACCAAGATGGCTCACAACTGATCGTTAAGTATCAAGGCTGTGCAGATGCTGGTTTCTGCTACCCACCAGAAACTCGAGTAATCGACATTGAACCGTTTACTGCGACGGGTTCTGGTGATGTAAACAGCAGTGATGTGCAAAACAGTGGTGCCTTACAGGGTTCTTCTGATGCAGCTGGTGAAGCTGACAATTCAGTACAAGCCTCTTCTCCTACAGCTGACGCAGCAAGCAATACCACTCAACAAACCAATGCTCCCGTTTCAAAAGAAGCAGGCTTAGCCGATAAGCTGGGTGACAGTTGGTGGACTCCATTATTATTCTTAGCACTCGGTGTGGGTTTAGCCTTTACGCCGTGTGTACTGCCTATGTACCCAATTCTAACGGGTATCGTATTAGGTGGCGGCAAGCTCAGCCAAGGCCGTGCGTTAATGTTGTCGTTCATTTATGTACAAGGCATGGCGCTGACCTACACCTTATTAGGTTTAGTGGTTGCTTCAGCAGGCATGCAGTTCCAAGCTGCCATGCAACACCCTTATGTATTAATCGCGCTGAGTGTTCTGTTCGTGACGTTGGCGATGTCGATGTTCGGCGTTTATAACCTACAACTACCAAGCAGCATCCAAACTTGGCTTAACAACCAAAGCAACAAGCAACAAGGTGGCAATACCTTGGGCGTGTTCGCAATGGGCGCTATCTCTGGCTTGGTATGTTCACCTTGTACCACAGCGCCATTGTCAGGTGCACTGCTGTATGTGGCTCAAAGTGGCGACCTATTAACCGGAGCAATCGCTCTTTATGCGTTAGCGATGGGTATGGGTATCCCGCTGATCTTGGTTGCGGTGTTTGGTAATAAGCTGCTGCCGAAAGCAGGCAGCTGGATGGACAAAGTGAAGATCGTATTCGGCTTTATCTTGCTAGCAGCGCCTATCTTCCTGCTAGAGCGAATTATTCCTGAATTGTGGGCAACGGTACTTTGGTCTGGATTAGGTTTCATCGCCTTTGGTTGGCTTTACCACAGTAAGAATGCACTGCCATTCGGTGGCTGGAAGCAAAGTGCTGTGGGTATCATCGCGATGCTCGGACTATTCGCTTCAGCGCAACCAGCATTGAATTACTGGTTCGCAGAAAAGAGCGTTGTGGTTGAGCAACAAATCCAATTTGCACGCGTTAACACGGTTGAAGAGTTAGAAATCCAGCTCATCGAAGCCAAGAAACTCGGCAAGCCAGTGATGCTCGATTTCTACGCCGATTGGTGTGTGGCATGTAAAGAGTTCGAGAAGTACACCTTCCACCAAGCTGATGTTGAGAACAAGCTTTCTGATTTCGTCCTGCTTCAGGCTGACGTGACAAGAAACATGCCTCAAGACATTGAACTGCTTAAACAATTGCAGGTACTCGGTTTGCCAACCATAGAGTTCTGGGATAGCGAGGGTAACCATGTTCCAAATGCTCGTGTCACTGGTTTTATGCCGGCAGATGTATTCTTAAAACACATGCAAGACCACCAGCTATAACGGCAATATTCACCGGAATATCCGCCTAAACGAAAGCCGCACCGCCCCTCCGTAACGAGATGGCAGTGCGGCTTTTTTGCTATTCAGAGTAACGCTTTCTTATTCCGGGGATAAAAGTCGATATGGTTCAGACTTTTCATGCATAGATATTGTCCACATACTCAATCAGGATGATAATAAATATTAACTAAATTGTTAAAAGTATGAACGTCATGGACTCGACCTATACCATCATCATTGCTGATGACCACCCTCTCTTTCGCAACGCCCTGTTTCAGTCAGTTCATATGGCTATCAGCGGTGCGAACCTGCTTGAGGCTGATTCTCTCGATGCCTTACTGACTCTACTAAAAAAAGAAGATGAACC
This sequence comes from Vibrio sp. 14N.309.X.WAT.E.F5, assembly GCF_030397615.1. Taxonomy (NCBI): domain Bacteria; kingdom Pseudomonadati; phylum Pseudomonadota; class Gammaproteobacteria; order Vibrionales; family Vibrionaceae; genus Vibrio; species Vibrio sp. 14N.309.X.WAT.E.F5. The sequence goes on from NZ_JAPNXR010000047.1 coordinate 115,399, forward strand.
AGATCTGTTACTTCTCGACCTTAAAATGCCGGGAGCAAACGGGATGTCGGGCTTAATTCAACTGCGTGCTGAATATCCAGATTTACCGATTGTGGTGATCTCAGCCAGCGAGGATGCCAGCGTTGTCACTCAAGTGAAGAGCCATGGTGCCTTTGGCTTCATTCCTAAGTCGAGTGATATGCGTGAATTGGTCAGCGCACTGAATCAAGTGCTGAATGGCGACCCGTTCTTCCCTGAAGGGCTTATCACCAACAATGCAGCCTGTAGCGACCTTGCGGAAAAGCTTTCCACACTGACGCCTCAGCAATACAAGGTATTAGGGATGCTTTCAGACGGCCTGCTGAACAAGCAAATCGCCTATGAATTGAATGTTTCGGAAGCGACCATCAAGGCACATATGACAGCCATCTTCCGTAAACTGGATGTGAAAAACCGAACTCAAGCAGTTATCTTGCTACAAGAAGTCCACAACTAAGCTTCGCTTATATCCTCTTCTAAAGTCGTCTTTGGTAAACATAAACCCAACCTGACGACTTTATGATCATCTATCTCTGCAACCACCCAAGTAATGTCATGCCACACAAAACTATCGCCTAATACAGGGTGGGCACCAAGCTCTCGCTCAGCCAATTGTTTTAGCGTCATTTCTCGCTCTTCTTCCGAGCCCAGTTCAATGCCATAACAATCACTGACTGCTGCAACCGATAGTTCGACATCCAAGAAGAAATCACCAAAGAATCGAGCGGCCTCTTCAGCTAGAGGAGCTTCACTGAATAGCGCACTTAAGCTATCTAGGTCTTTATCTTGGCCAAGTACACAGAGAATATCGTTCGCCTCTAACACGGTGCTACCCGATGGGTGAAGCAAAGCATCTTTTCTAAACAGTGCAGTAATTCGTGTCCCTTCAGGCATAGACAAACGCTTAAGCGGTTCACCAACACACCACTTTTCCTCTTTCAGCTTGTAGACAAACATCTCCCACTCACTGGTCGGATAAATCTCCATGCCGGTACGAGAAATCGGTGTTGGTGTCGGTGGTAAGGTCACCTGAGCCAACCTCGCAACTTTCATCAAGCTACCGCCCTGAACAATCAGCGAAACCATAACCACGAAGAAGGCGATGTTGAAGTAAAGTTGAGCATTAGGCAGGCCAGCCATCATCGGGAACACCGCCAAAATGATCGGCACAGCACCACGTAAACCTACCCAAGAAACAAACCAACGTTCTTTGGTGGTAAAGCTTCTGAACGGCAGTAAACCCAACCAAACAGACAACGGGCGAGCAAACAAGATCATACCGAAAGCCAATGCTAACGCAGGAAGTGCAATGTCCATCAACGTTGATGGCGTCACCAATAAACCCAATACCAAGAACATCACGATCTGGCTTAGCCACGTCATGCCATCAAGAACATTAAGGATAGAGTGTCGAGAGCGCGTCGGACGATTACCAATGAACAGGCCTACAAGGTAGATCGATAAGATACCGCTGCCGCCAAGCATGTTAGAGAACGCAAACAGTGCCACACCACCGCTGAGCACCAGAATCGAGTAAAGGCCATCGGCCAGCTGCACTCGGTTAATTAGACTCCATAGAACCCAACCGCCGCCAATACCAACAAGGGTGCCGATACCAAACTGCATCGCGAAGCTTTTGAGTAGGAAGTTCATTCCCATCTCGGCATCTGGGGTACCCAGTAGCGCAATTAAAGTCACTGTCAGGAAGACCGCCATTGGGTCATTGGTACCGGATTCGATCTCTAAGGTTGAGCCAACACGTTCATTGAGGCTCTGCCCTTTCAACAAAGAAAATACCGCAGCTGCATCGGTCGAACCCACAATCGCACCAACCAAAATGCCCTGCATCAGTGATAGGTCAAACAGCCAAGCCGCCATTAAACCGGTTAGGGTTGCGGTACAGGCCACACCTATCGTCGCCAGCGAAAGCGACGGCCAAAAAGCGACCTTGAAGCTCGCGACCTTGGTTCGCATACCACCATCAAGCAGGATCACAGCCAGCGCAAGGTTACTCACCAAGTAGGTCAGCGAGTAATCATTGAAATTAATGCCACCGGGGCCATCTTCGCCCGCCAACATACCAACGAACAAAAAGATTAAAAGAATCGGAACGCCCAATCGAGAGGACACTTGTGAGAAAAGTACACTGATGGCGATGAGTACCGCACCAGTCAAAAATAAGTGGTTAATGGTTATTGCGTCCAATTCGTTCCCCCAAAGAATAAAACCCGAGCTTTAAGCCTGTTGATCTTTTGCCACTAGCTTGTTGATCTTCTGCCGTTAAGCAAGTCACGGCCAGTAAAAGTACCGTAGTTACTATAACAAACTTATGTTTCGCTTCGTGTCATAGGTAGGACTAAATACCGTTTCTCAGTCATTTAGTTGTTAAATTTTATGACTCGCACTCTAATTCATCCCTTTTTGTTAGACCTTTGGCTAATTTAACATCATTGCAACATCACGTTTTTCTATGGTTCTGTCTCCTAGCTCCCATATTTCAGTACATTAGCGCTAATAGCGTCCCGACTAAAGTTGCACAGATCCCTTGACTTATCCTTGCTACATTCTAAATCGTAACATTACGTTAACACGCTATTTTACAAAAACGGTTTCACAAAACGGTTTCTACGAAAACGGAATTAAAGGAGAAGGCAATGGCGTTCGAATCTACGGAACATGCTCAAGCCTACTGGAAGGAAAACTTGGGAATAATGGGAACACTACTCGCAGTCTGGTTTGTGGTGTCTTATGGCGCTGGCATCTTATTTGTGGATGTCCTAAATACCATTCAATTTGGCGGATTTAAGCTAGGTTTTTGGTTCGCTCAACAAGGTTCAATTTATACCTTCGTGGCGTTGATATTTATTTACGTTGTTCGCATGAATAAGCTGGACAAAAAATACAACGTACAGGAAGACTAGAGGCTAGAACATGGATATTCAAACTTGGACGTTTATTCTCGTCGGTATTACTTTCGCAGTCTATATCGGCATCGCAATCTGGGCTCGCGCTGGAACAACGAGTGAATTCTACGTTGCTGGCGGCGGCGTACACCCAGTAGCAAACGGCATGGCAACGGCCGCTGACTGGATGTCGGCAGCATCATTCATCTCAATGGCAGGTATCATCTCATTCGTTGGTTACGACGGTGCGGTTTACCTAATGGGTTGGACAGGTGGTTATGTACTACTTGCGCTATGTTTAGCACCTTACCTACGTAAGTTCGGTCAGTTTACGGTTCCTGATTTCATCGGTGAACGTTACTACTCGAAAACAGCACGTATGGTAGCGGTATTCTGTGCAATCTTCGTATCATTTACGTACGTTGCAGGCCAGATGCGTGGTGTTGGCGTTGTATTCTCTCGTTTCCTAGAAGTTGATATTAACCTAGGCATCATCATTGGTATGGGTATTGTGTTCTTCTACGCAGTGCTTGGTGGCATGAAAGGCATCACTTATACGCAGGTAGCTCAATTCTGTGTCCTCATTTTCGCCTTCCTTGTTCCAGCAATCTTTACCTCAATCATGATGACAGGTAACCCACTTCCACAAGTTGGTATGGGCTCGACTCTATCAGGTACAGATGTATACCTACTTGATAAACTGGATGGACTAACAGAAGAACTCGGATTTACCGCCTATACCGAAGGTAACAAGAGCATGGTAGATGTATTCTTCATCTGTGCAGCTCTAATGGTAGGTACTGCCGGTCTTCCACACGTAATCATTCGTTTCTTCACGGTACCAAAAGTACGTGATGCTCGTATCTCAGCAGGTTGGGCACTACTGTTCATCTCATTGCTATACACAACAGCACCTGGTGTTGCAGCTTTCGCTCGTGTAAACATGATCGAAACGATTAACGGCCCAGACATGCAAGGTGTCGCAGCAGCAGACGCACCAAGCTGGTACAAAAACTGGGAAAGCACTGGCCTAGTTGGTTGGGAAGATAAGAACGGCGATGGCAAAATGTTCTACTCGGGCGACGAACGCAACGAGATGAAGATTAACCGTGACATCATCGTACTGGCTTCTCCAGAGCTAGCAAAACTACCAAACTGGGTTGTAGCACTACTGGCAGCCGGTGGCTTAGCCGCAGCACTATCAACAGCCGCTGGTCTACTATTGGTAATCTCAACGTCGATTTCACATGACTTGTTGAAGAAAGGCTTCAGACCAAACATGACCGACAAGCAGGAGCTGTTAGCCGCTCGTTTGGCCGCCATGGTCGCGATTGTTGGCGCAGGTTACTTAGGCATTAATCCACCAGGCTTCGTAGCTCAGGTAGTAGCGTTTGCCTTCGGCTTAGCCGCAGCATCCTTCTTCCCTGCCATCATCCTAGGTATCTTCTACAAGAAGATGAACAAGGAAGGCGCAATTGCAGGTATGTTGTCAGGTATTGCCTTCACAGCAAGCTACATCATCTACTTCAAGTTCATTAACCCAGCAGCAAGCACACCTGAAAACTGGTGGTTTGGTATCAGCCCAGAAGGCATCGGTACGCTAGGTATGTGTCTAAACTTCGTAGTATCAATTGCTGTAAACAAAGTAACTGCTGAAGTTCCACAAGATGTACAAGATATGGTTGAGAACATCCGTTACCCGAAAGGTGCTGGTGAAGCTCACGACCACTAAACAAAGATGTTTAGCAAAAAATGAATCAGTACTTACATTGTAGGGATTAGGTACTGGTTCCAAGAAAGCCGATACATTATGTATCGGCTTTTTCTTTTGTCTTATATTTTATAAAAAGACCAAATAAAGGGTTGTTTTTAAAATATCATTTGATAATAATTATCATTAACATCCATTAAAGAGATGCAAATGATGATGAAAGAACAGCAGGGTCTCTACTCGAGGTTTTACAAAGCACAAGATCGCTTTGCTTCATTAGAACAAGTTCAAGGCCACGAGCCGTTTGTGATTCGAGACTATATCGAGTGCGCACTAACGCTTTCGGCTTACTACGAAAAGCATGCCGCCCAAGAAAACATCTTGTTATGCGAGCTGTACCTGCGCCAAGTTTTCTTTCATTTGATAGAAGCGATTGAGTCTCGTGACCGCAGTTTCACCTTTCGTCATATCTGCCTAGACTCTATTCACTCTCCATTGTTTTATTTGAAACGCCACTACTGCCAGCAACCACAAGGCCAAGCGCGTTTTTTGAATCTCAGCCAAACACTACAACAAGTCCAAGCCCCACTTGGCTAACAAGGATAGAACATGACCCTACAATTTCGGATAGAAAAAGACAGCATGGGCGAAGTGAAAGTTCCTGCCGATGCGCTATACCAAGCACAAACTCAACGTGCCGCGGATAACTTCGCGTTTAGTTCACACAAGATGCCAACCAGCTTCATTCAAGCACTGGCGTTAATTAAGCTGGCCGCCGCCGATACTAATGCTCAGCTAGGTTTACTGGAAGGTGATATTGCCAACGCGATAGCCGAAGCCAGCCAAGAGATCATCGATGGTAAACACCTCGAGCAATTCCCTATTGATGTCTATCAGACGGGCTCTGGCACCAGCTCTAACATGAATGCTAACGAAGTGATTGCGACACTCGCTTCAAGAAGCCTGCAAGGAGACGTGAACCCGAATGATCACGTAAACATGGGGCAAAGCAGTAACGATGTCGTGCCAACAGCAATTCAAGTCAGTGTCGCTTTGATGGCAGAAAATAAGCTGCTGCCTGCACTTACCCATCTTTCTGCGGCACTTACCGTAAAACAGCATGAACTTGCTGAGGTAGTCAAAACTGGCCGTACTCATCTAATGGATGCAATGCCGATTACCTTTGCTCAAGAGCTTGGTGGTTGGAAATATCAGATTGAACATGCCAAGCAAGCGATAGAAAGCAGCTTGCCAGCAGTCAAGGCGCTTGCTCAAGGTGGCACAGCGGTAGGTACAGGGATCAATGCCGACCCACGCTTTGCCGATAAGTTTGCAAGTAACCTTTCTCAATCGACAAAGATCAGTTTTACCTCGAGTGAAAACTTCTTTTTTAACCTCAGCAGCCAAGACGCGATCGTTGCATTGTCAGGTCAGCTCAAAACTGCAGCAGTTGCGATCATGAAGATCTCAAACGATCTTCGCTGGATGAATTCAGGGCCGTTGGCTGGCTTAGGGGAAATTGAGTTGCAAGCTCTCCAGCCGGGCTCGTCTATCATGCCTGGCAAGGTAAACCCTGTAATTCCAGAAGCAGCTGCCATGGCGGCAGCGCAAGTGATTGGCAATGACACCACCATTACGGTGGCTGGGCAGTCTGGAAATTTCCAATTGAATGTGATGCTGCCGGTTATTGCTCATAACGTTCTAGAAAGTATAGAGTTGTTAGCCAACAGCTCAGTCGCACTGGCTGATAAAGCGATTGCCACCTTCACGGTGCGCCAAGACAATCTCGATTTAGCGCTTTCAAAGAATCCAATTCTGGTGACCGCACTTAACCCTGTGATTGGCTACCTAAAAGCGGCTGATATTGCCAAGAAAGCCTACAAAGAGGGCTTACCGATTCTTGATGTGGCAGAAAGAGAAACTGATCTCAGCCGAGAAGAACTCAGCAAGCTGCTTGATCCAAGCACACTGACGCAGGGCGGTATTGCGGGCTAGTTAGTTAAAAAGCGAATAGGTATTAACGATCCTTACTGAAACAGAAAAGGCCTCATCTGAGGCCTTTTTTACATCCGTTCATTAATTAGGAATTAGATCTGATTATTCCTAATTAACTCACCCGATTTAAGACCGCCCTTAACTTGAGTGGCTTCACTGGCTTAGCAATAAAGCTGAAGCTGTTGGCCTTTATCGCAGCCAACATGTCATCGGTTCTATCAGCACTGATGATGACACCTTCAAAAGAGTCCCCAAGACGCAAACGACACTGCTGCAAGACTTCGAGTCCAGTTCGGCCATTATCGAGGCGATAATCAGAGAAAATCACATCCGGTTGCCAATCATCATCGAGACACTTCAAGCTTTCGACTAAGTCGACAGCGGTCTTGACCTCACAACCCCAACGACCAATCAAGTTCTCCATTCCGACTAAAATTTCTCGCTCATTGTCGACACACAGTATTTTCAGATGCTCGATGTCGCTTGTCGCCATTGGCGTCGAAGCTTGTACAACCGGAGCCACCTGCTCTGCTCTCGCTAAGGTGATGGAAAAGACGCTGCCTTCTCCCGGCCATGAACGCATCGATATTTGATGACCAAGCACATGAGCAATCCCTTTCGAGATAGCCAACCCTAATCCCAGACCTTGATCAGCACGAACTTGGCTACCACGTGTAAACTCTTCGAAGATCTCTTGTTGCTTGTCTTCGTCGATACCGGTTCCGTTATCCCACACATCAATTCGCACCTGACCATTCACTCGTCTCGCACCGAGGACAACTTTTCCTTCAGGGTTATAGCGGAACGCATTAGTCAAAAAGTTCTGAATCACACGTCTCAATAATTTAGGATCAGAGTGAATAAACAGTGATGATGGGATCATCTGAAATTGGATCTTCTGCTGCGTTGCCAAAGCGCTAAATTCAGCATTCAAGTTGGTCAGCACATCATGCACGGCAATCGCGTGAATGTTGGTTTCTAATTTTCCTGACTCCAATCGAGAGATATCAAGCAGGTCGCCAATCAGATCTTCAGCCGCACCCAACGCACTTTCGATATGAGAAGAAAGCTGCTTCTCCTCTTGTTCTTTTGCCACCTCAGACAATGACGAAGCAAATAGACGTGCAGCATTGAGCGGCTGCATCAAATCATGACTCACCGCAGCAAGAAAACGACTCTTAGATTGAGATTCTTGATCCGAAATTTGAGTGGCTTTAACTAAACGTTGGTTAAGCTTTTCGAGCTCTTGAGTCCGCTCATGAACTCTCGACTCCAAGCTTTCGTTAGCATCTTTTAGCGCTTGCTCTGCTTGTCTGAAAACCGTGATGTCGGTAAAGCTCATGACAAACCCGCCACTCGGCATTGGATTACCTTGCACCTCAATCACTCGACCATCAGGACGAATACGAGATGAGGTGTGTCGCGTGCCTTGCTCAAGGTGATAAACACGACGTCGAACGTGATCTTCTGGGTCACCCGGACCACACAAACCTTGCTCAGCATTGTGACGAATCACATCTGAAATGGGTCGGCCAACCTGAATCAAACCAGCAGGGAACTCAAACAGTTCTAAGTAACGTTGATTCCACGCCACCAGCCTCATTTGTTTGTCTATTACAGCAATGCCTTGGCCAATATGTTCAATCGCGCCTTGCAGCAAACCACGGCTGAAGTCGTACAGTTCCGAGGCTTCATCAACAATGGTCGCCACCTCTTCAAGCTGCATGTTTCTGCCTTGCAAAGCAGAAGTGAGTACTAACTTAGCAGACGAAGCACCGAATACCCCAGCAAGTACACGCTCTGCGTGTCGAATCAAGCTCGCGGGCGCTTGTTGGTTGGGAAGTAACGGCTGGCCGTGCTGCTGCCAATAACTGTGTAAGGCACTTTTCGCTCGCTTGCGACCTACAAAACGCGAGGCGAGCATCTCCAATTCAGCCACCGTAACGCGGTTCTGATAGAGGCTAATATTTTCATTTTCAGGCAGAGGCGTACCAACGAATGCCGCCGATTGTAAGCGCTCACTTAGGCTTGGGCGTGTTGTCATCGAGACCACTACATAACACAGGGTATTGAGTAAGATACTCATCACGATACCCCAGTTTGAACTGCTGACATCCCAACTACTCAGTAACTCTGGAGGCGTAATAATCCACAACAGTAAATTACTGTCGCTATCGCCCGCCAACATACTGGTTTGGCTCATTAGGGTAATCAGCCAAATCACTGAGCCAACTAATAAGCCAACATAAACGCCCTTTCGATTACCCAAACGCCAATACAAACCACCGATCAAGGCGGGGGCAAACTGCGCAATCGCCGCAAAGGAGAGAAAGCCGATCGCCGACAGAGAATGAATGGTATCGAGCGCCTGATAAAATGCCCAAGCACCCAGCAACAGTAATAGGATCAGCCCACGACGAATCACCAATAACAAGCCAGAAAAATGTTTATGCGTTCTTTGCGTCAAACGCATACGACGCAACAACAGTGGCATCACCAGATCATTCGATACCATGATCGCCAATGCGATGGTCGAGACAATCACCATGCCACTCGCCGCCGAAGTCCCCCCAAGAAAAGCCAGCAAGGCAATATGATTGGCCCCTTCTGCCATCGGCACGCTAATCACATAAGTATCAGCCGGCATACCCGTAAGTAATCCCTGACCTGCCCAAGCAATCGGTAGAACAAACAGCCCCATTAAGATGAGATAAAGAGGAAATAACCAACGAGCGGTGTGTAAGTCCTGAGGTCGTTCGTTTTCAACCACCATGGTGTGAAACTGACGCGGCAGACAGACAATCGCCAACATCGTAAGAATGGTGTGAATCACTAAGGTGGGAATATTGGGTGATTCATAAGTGGAGGCCGCGACATCAAGCAAGTCGATTTTATCGCTGCTCATTGCGAGGTAAATGATAAACAGACCAACAATCAAGAAGGCCGCCAGCTTTACAATCGACTCAAACGCCACCGCCATCATCATGCCACGGTGATGTTCTGTGTTATCGATGTGCCGCGTGCCAAACAGCATCGTAAAAATCGCTAATGCACCGACCACAAACCAAGAGACGTGATAATTCTGATATCCAAAATCTTCGGCGAGATCGGGGGCGACAATCTCCAAGCCCATCGTAATACCACGCAGCTGTAGCGCGATATAAGGAAGAATACCGACCACTGCAATCACGGTGACGGCTACAGCCAAGCCCTGAGATTTTCCATAACGAGCCGCGATAAAGTCGGCAATAGAGGTGATGTGTTCACGCTTCGCGATGAGGATCAGCCGAGCTAAGATCCGCCACCCCAACGTGAAAACTAAAATGGGGGCGAGGTAGATGGGTAAGAATGACCAAGGGTTATTACTGGCCTGCCCGACCGTTCCATAGAAGGTCCAAGAGGTACAATACACCGCAATAGAAAGGCTATATATCCATGGACGCCAGCGTGATAGCCAACGAACTTGCCTATCTCCATACCATGCGATCAGAAATAACACGCCCAAATAAGCTAAAGAGACTGGAATTACTACCCATCCTTGCATTGAAAACCCTTTTTTCATCCATAAAAAAACCTCTCCATATTGGAGAGGTTTCATTTAACTAGGGAAGTGCGTTTAACTCAATCGCATCGCTTAAATTCTGTGCTTTGGGCTTTAATTCTGAGCATCAGATTGAGCTGAGGCTGTTTGATTGACTTCAACCACTGAACTTCTTTCATCAACCTTAATGAACAGTGCAAGTGCGCCCATTGCGGCCATGCCCCAGAAAATATTCGCACCCCAAAGCTCATAGCCCCAACCACTCAGGGTTGTCATCAGAGCAATAAATGCACCTAATGGAATCGCGTTATACAAAGCTTGCAGGGCGACCATCTTGTTCTGTTCTTCAGATTGAATGTATTGAATCGCAGCAATATGCGCCATGGCAAATGTCACGCCGTGAAGCAGTTGCACCATCACCAATGCAAAAATAGCCGTCGTTGACGCGGTAATACCCCAGCGAGCCATTACCCCGATTGCCGCTACCACGAACAGCGTGCGCAGTGACCAACCAGAGAACAAGCGTTTACTTAAAGCAAACACGGCCACCTCAGCGACAACACCTAAACTCCACAAGTAACCAATAATCGCTTCAGAGTGACCCGCCTCTTTCCAATAAATCGCACTAAAGCTGTAATACGCAGCATGGCTACCTTGCAACAGCGCCATCAAGGCCAAAAATTTAACTACTGACGATTCACGCAGCAGCTCACCTAATTTTGGTCGTACCGCTTGTTGCTCAGAGTGTGTCACCGGCATCACATTAGGATTTCTCATCGCCAATACTAATGACATCAGCACACCAGCAAACGCGGTATACAAAATCATATCTGTGCCAAACTTCGCAACCAAAAAGCCCACCACGGTGGAGCCCGCGATAAATGCAATCGACCCCCACAAGCGAGTACGCCCGTAATCAAGCATATTAAGGCGGCTGTAATGGTTCGCCATTGCATCAGACAATGGAATGATCGGGCCGCAGCATAGGTTGAACAATACTGTGGCAAGCAGCATCAATAAAAAGCTACCGCCTGTGAAGAAGTGGAAGCCAACAAACAGCAATGCCGCGAAGCTCAAGCAACGCAAAGCCGGCATTAAATGCTCAACTTTATGGATACGTGGGGTGATCACTAGGTTGGCAACACAACGCGTCGCAAAGCCAATACCAATCAGGACACCAATGTCACCCGCAGAGACACCTTGGTCTTCAAACCACAGCGCCCAAAATGGCAAATAAACGCCATAGGCAAAAAAGAAACCAAGAAAATACTGGGAGATCCAGCCATAGGGAGAAGGGCTAAACATAAATAACCTATAAAGTGTGCGGAAAAAGGCAAAACCAATTATGCCTACGTCGCATACGATGAAAAAGGGAATTATTGAAGAGATAGTATTCCTGTATTCAATGAATATCGATATCCCATTTGAGTGAGGTATCCGGCGCTCACCCTCACCCACGATCGCATTTAGACTAAAGTCGTCTGGAGCTTCGCTGGTAATTTGTCAGACTGAAAAGAGACTCCTACTTCTTTCGATGCTTATGCCTGATAAATTTAATATGCAGCACCCGCCTTTCGATAGCCTGTCCGACACGGAGCAGTTAACGCTGCGCTCCTCATTGGATGTGGTTTATTACCGAGCACACGAGGTGATATTGGAGGCAGACCGCCCTAGTCGCCATCTGCATATTCTGATTAAAGGAGCCGTGGAGGAGCGCGCGAGCAGCGATGGGGAAATCTACGCACATTATGCCAATGACGATATCTTCGATGTACGCAGTCAGTTTGAACCTCACACCAAACACCAATATATCGCACTTGAAGATACGCTAAGTTATCTACTACCAACCGATATCTTTCTCGATCTGTACCACGCCAATGGCCAGTTTGCCGCTTACTTTGATAGCAACCTTTCGAAACGAAAAGCGCTAATTGAAGCTGCCCAACAGCAACAAAATCTTGCCGAGTTCATACTGACCAAAGTGGACGAGTCGATCTATCACCCTCCACTGATACTGGAACCCGGCCAACCTATTAACCAAGTCACTCAAACCCTTAAAGAACAAGGGTTGGACTCAGCTCTGGTTCATTTGGAACATAATGATCTAAAAGCTTTTGGATCATCATGTTCCTTTCCGTATGGAATCGTCACAAGAACCAATTTATTGCACGCGGTGATGCTCGACAATCATCCGCTCGATACCGCGGTTGGCGAGATAGCAACGTTCCCGGTACTGCACGTTAATCAAGGGGACTTCTTGTTTAACGCCATGATCACCATGACCCGAAATCGCGTAAAAAGGCTGATGGTTTGTGATGGTCCAAATGCTGTCGGTATGGTGGACATGACGCAAATTTTGAGTGCATTCTCTACTCATTCTCACGTTCTTACTTTGCGTATTGCACGAGCCACCAGCATTGAAGAGCTCGCATTAGCCTCCAACAAGCAACGTCAACTGGTCGAAAGCCTACTCAGTAACGGCATTCGTACGCGCTTCATCATGGAGCTAATTTCAGCCGTTAATGAACAGATAATAGAGAAAGCGTTTGAGTTGGTTATCCCACCCGCACTGCATAATCATTGCTGCCTGATCGTATTAGGTTCCGAAGGCCGTGGAGAACAAATTCTCAAAACCGATCAAGACAACGCGCTAATAATTCAAGATGGCTTGGAGTGGCACCAATGCCAGAGTGCCATGAACGACCTAACGCATACATTGCAACAATTGGGCTACCCACTCTGCCCGGGCAACGTGATGGTCAACAACCCGAAATGGGTTCATTCACAACAAGAGTGGAAACAAACGCTCACCCGTTGGGTAAAAAAAGCCACGCCTGATACCGTGATGGATATTGCCATCATGGCAGATGCACATGCCGTTGCAGGTAACAGAGAACTTTTAAAACCGGTCAAGCAGCACCTGAGTGATTTGATGCTAGGACAGGAATTGATTCTGACTGAATTCTGCCGCCCTGCTCTTAACTTTTCAGTTCCCCTCACCCTGTTTGGTAATGTGAAAAAATCCAAGTCAGGGCTCGATATCAAGCAAGGTGGTATTTTCCCGATAGTCCACGGTGTGAGAGCACTTTGCCTTGAGCACGGTGTGACGGTGAACAACACCTTTGAGCGTATTGAACAACTGGTTAGCAAGAAGGTATTAGAGCAAAGTACCGCGGACAACCTCAATGAAGCGCTCAAACAGTTCTTTAAATGGCGTTTAGCTCAGCGACTTTCACAACAACACAGCAGCAATAAAATCGACGTCAAACTGATGGAACGGGCAGACCGAGACTTACTTCGTCATAGCCTGCATGTGGTCAAAAAGTTCAAGCAATGGCTCGGCTACCACTATCAAATCAGAGATTAGGTGACTGAACGATGAATAGATTGATTCGTTATTACTGGCATCACAAGCTCAAAGGCTCTGCTTATCAGCCTCTGTTTGCTGCGCCTGCTAATCACGAATACGTATCTCTTGATTGTGAAACCACCAGCCTCGACCCCAATCAGGCGGAATTAGTCACCATTGCCGCAACCAAGATCATTGGTAATCGAATCATTACTAGCCAACCTTTCGAGGTCCGGCTGCGTGCCCCTCAATCGCTCGATTGCAATTCAATCAAAATTCATCGCATTCGCCATCAAGATCTCAAGCACGGTATCGAAGAAAAACAGGCCTTAATCGAACTGCTCGGCTTCATCGGTAATCGTCCTTTAGTTGGCTATCATATCCGCTATGACAAGAAAATTCTCGACCGCGCCTGTTTAAAACAACTCGGATTTCCACTGCCTAACCGGTTAGTCGAAGTGAGCCAGCTCTATCAAGAAAAACTCGAAAGACAGCTACCCAATGCCTATTTTGATCTCAGTATGGACGCCATCTGTCGCCAGCTGGATCTACCTATCCCGATCAATAAACATGATGCATTACAAGACGCTATCTCCGCCGCCCTGATCTTTGTTCGCCTTAAACACGGTGATTTACCTCGTTTCAACTCTTCTTATTCTTAATTCAACCATTGCCTCCCTACATAGAGAGCAATATCGCAAAAATGAACTTAACTCGCTATTTTGTAAGTGAAAAGCGGCGTCTCATCCTAAAGTCTAATTGTGGAAATCGCCGTCCTAGCCGAGAGTGATAGCACAACGACGGTCCTGTAATAGACTTAGAAACTGAACACAAAGGAAGTTGCCAGTTCATTAAGAATGTAGGCACAAGGAGAGATGAAATGAGTGAAGCCCACGTTTATCCGGTAAAAGAAAATATTAAATCAACCACACACGCGGATAATGACACTTACCTAGCCATGTACCAGCAATCTGTTTCTGACCCTGAAGGCTTTTGGGGTGAACACGGAAAAATCGTTGATTGGATTAAACCTTTCACACAGGTAAAAAATACTTCTTTCGACCCAGGCCACATTGATATTCGCTGGTTTGAAGATGGCACGCTTAACGTTTCGGCTAACTGTATCGACCGCCACCTTGCTGAGCGCGGTGATGAAGTCGCTATCATCTGGGAAGGCGATGACCCTGCTGATGATAAAACCCTAACCTTTAACGAACTACACAAAGAAGTGTGCCTGTTTTCTAATGCTCTGAAAGAGCAAGGCGTACGTAAAGGCGATGTGGTTTGTTTATACATGCCAATGGTTCCAGAAGCTGCGGTTGCGATGCTGGCATGTACCCGTATCGGCGCGGTTCACACTGTGGTATTTGGCGGTTTCTCTCCAGAAGCACTGTCTGGTCGTATTATCGATTCAAATTCTAAAGTCGTTATCACTGCCGATGAAGGCGTGCGTGGCGGCCGTGCTGTTCCACTGAAGAAAAATGTCGATGAAGCACTGACTAACCCTGAAGTGAAGAACATCGAAAAGGTTGTGGTCTTCAAACGTACTGGCGGCGATGTTGCTTGGCACGAACACCGTGATGTGTGGTGGCATGATGCTATCGCAAACGTATCGGCAGATTGCCCACCAGAAGAGATGAATGCAGAAGATCCATTATTCATTCTTTATACATCAGGCTCAACAGGCAAACCTAAGGGTGTAATGCACACCACAGGTGGTTACCTTGTTTATGCAGCCATGACCTTCAAATACGTATTCGATTACCAAGAAGGTGAAACCTTCTGGTGTACAGCCGATGTGGGCTGGATTACCGGTCACACTTACCTTGTTTACGGACCTCTTGCCAATGGTGCGAAAACCATCCTGTTTGAAGGCGTGCCGAATTACCCGAACACAAGCCGAATGAGTGAAGTGGTTGATAAGCATCAAGTTAATATTCTTTATACTGCGCCAACGGCTATTCGTGCATTGATGGCGAAAGGCAATGAAGCCGTTGAAGGCACTTCTCGTGACAGCCTAAGAGTCATGGGCTCGGTAGGTGAACCTATCAACCCAGAAGCGTGGGAGTGGTACTACAAAACAATTGGTAACGAACAGTCTCCAATTGTCGATACATGGTGGCAAACAGAAACGGGCGGCATCTTAATCGCTCCACTACCGGGCGCAACAGACCTAAAACCGGGTTCAGCGACTCGTCCATTCTTCGGTGTGCAACCCGCGCTTGTCGACAACATGGGCAACATCATTGAAGGCGCGACTGACGGCAACCTTGTGATTCTTGACTCTTGGCCGGGACAAATGCGTACCGTACATGGCGATCATGACCGTTTCGAACAAACTTACTTCTCTACCTTTAAAGGTATGTACTTTACCAGTGATGGTGCTCGTCGTGATGAAGACGGTTATTACTGGATTACGGGCCGTGTCGATGACGTGCTTAACGTATCAGGTCACCGTATGGGTACCGCTGAGATTGAATCTGCGCTAGTGGCGTTCGATAAGATTGCAGAAGCAGCGATTGTGGGCATTCCTCACGATATTAAAGGCCAAGCAATTTACGCTTACATCACGCTTAATGATGGTGAGTTCCCAACCGCAGAGCTTCATAAAGAAGTGAAAGACTGGGTACGTAAAGAGATTGGCCCAATCGCAACACCAGACGTTCTGCATTGGACAGACTCTCTGCCGAAAACTCGTTCAGGTAAAATCATGCGTCGTATCTTGCGTAAGATTGCCACTGGCGATACTGGCAACCTAGGCGATACGTCGACACTGGCAGACCCAAGCGTGGTCGATAAGCTGATTGCAGAGAAAGCAGAATTGGCATAAGCAACCCGTTACATTAGCTTATCACTGTTTAAAACAGCCATTAATAAACCGTCACCTATGTGGCGGTTTTTTTATGGCTGATCTTGATCTCAAATATCTTCGATAAAATTAAGGCAATCGCGGTTTTTTGTTAAGTTGATAACAATTCCATACCGTACTTATAGGAGATTAGACCAGTAAATTGCTGCGATTTGCGCTGAATTAGCTATAATCTGGTTCTAATTTTTAAATTTGGGTTTTTCTTACTGGAAATTAACCCCAAATTTTCAATAAAATGGCAACATTCACATTCGTAAACACGATAAAGGAAGATAGCCCCACAATGTCTACAAAGTTTCGCATTCTAGTTTTAAATGGCCCAAACCTTAACCTGTTAGGCCTTAGAGAGCCTGCACACTACGGTTCTCAAACACTTGACCAGATTATTAGCTCTTTGACCGAGCAAGCGAAAACACAAGATGTTGAGCTGTCTCACTTACAGTCAAATCGTGAGTATGAACTGATTGAAGCTATCCATAGTGCTTATCAAAATGTTGATTTTATTATTATCAACCCAGCGGCCTTTACACATACCAGTGTGGCGTTGCGTGATGCACTACTTGGTGTTGCTATCCCATTTATTGAGGTTCATCTATCGAATGTTCACGCACGTGAACCATTCCGTCACCACTCATACCTATCTGATAAAGCAGAAGGTGTGATTTGTGGCTTAGGTGCCCAAGGTTATCAATTTGCTTTGACGGCTGCGCTCAACAAGCTCAACGCAAAGTAAATAAAAACAACGAACTATTACTAACCTACTCAGTCAAAGAGTAAGTTCAATCAACAGATAAAGAGAAAGAAACAATGGATATTCGCAAAATCAAAAAGCTAATCGAATTGGTTGAAGAGTCTGGCATTTCTGAGCTAGAGATCTCTGAAGGTGAAGAGTCAGTACGAATCAGTCGTAACAGCCCTGTATCTGCAGCGCCTATTCAATATGCAGCGGCTCCAGCTCCTGTAGCGGCAGCAGCACCTGCGGCGGCACCTGTAGCAGCAGAAGCAGCAGCTCCTGCAGTTCCAGCTGGTCACCAAGTTCTTTCTCCAATGGTTGGTACTTTCTACGGCGCTCCAAGCCCAGATGCAAAACCATTCGTTAAAGTTGGTCAATCTGTAACTGCTGGCGAAACTCTATGTATCGTTGAAGCAATGAAAATGATGAACCAAATCGAAGCTGATAAGTCTGGTGTTGTAACAGCAATCCTAGTTGAAGACGGTCAACCAGTAGAATTCGACCAAGCTCTAGTAATTATCGAATAATAGAGAGCACTTATTATGTTAGATAAATTAGTAATCGCGAACCGTGGTGAAATTGCACTGCGTATTCTGCGAGCATGTAAAGAGCTTGGCATCAAAACGGTAGCGGTTCACTCAACCGCTGACCGTGATCTTAAGCACGTACTTCTTGCTGACGAAACCATTTGTATTGGTCCAGCTCGCGGTATCGATAGCTACCTGAACATCCCTCGTATCATCAGCGCAGCTGAAGTTACAGGTGCAGTCGCTATTCACCCAGGCTACGGCTTCCTATCTGAAAATGCAGACTTTGCAGAACAGGTAGAGCGCAGTGGTTTTATCTTCGTTGGCCCTAAAGCTGAAACCATTCGCATGATGGGTGACAAAGTGTCAGCTATCACGTCAATGAAGAAAGCTGGCGTACCTTGTGTACCAGGTTCTGACGGCCCTCTTGACGACGACGAAGCAAAAAACAAAGCGCACGCTAAGCGCATTGGCTTCCCAGTTATCATCAAGGCATCTGGCGGCGGCGGCGGTCGTGGTATGCGTGTTGTTCGTTCTGAAGCAGAACTAACAGAAGCTATCGCGATGACTCGTGCTGAAGCAAAAGCATGTTTCAACAACGACATGGTTTACATGGAGAAATTCCTAGAAAACCCACGTCACATTGAAGTACAAGTGCTTGCAGATGGCCAAGGCAATGCTATCCACCTAGGTGAGCGTGACTGTTCAATGCAGCGTCGTCACCAGAAAGTTGTGGAAGAAGCGCCAGCTCCAGGTATCACTGAAGAAATGCGTAAATACATCGGCGACCGTTGTACTCGTGCATGTCTTGAGATTGGTTACCGCGGCGCAGGTACATTTGAATTCCTATACGAGAACGGTGAGTTCTACTTCATCGAAATGAACACTCGTATTCAGGTTGAGCACACGATTACTGAAATGGTAACGGGTATCGATCTAGTGAAAGAGCAACTTCGCATTGCTGCTGGTCAGCCTCTATCATTCACACAGGATGATATTAAGCTGCGCGGCCACTCAATCGAATGTCGTATCAATGCTGAAGATCCAGTTCGCTTCCTACCTTCACCAGGTAAGATTGAACGTTTCCACGCACCAGGCGGCATGGGTGTTCGTTGGGAATCTCATATCTACACTGGCTACACAGTGCCACCGCATTACGATTCAATGATTGGCAAGCTGATCACTTACGGTGAGAACCGTGACGTAGCGATTGCACGTATGAAGAACGCTCTAGCAGAAATGATTGTTGAAGGTATCAACGTCAATACTGAGCTGCAATTAGCGATTATGAACGACGAAAACTTCCAACACGGTGGTGCAAACATCCACTACCTTGAGAAGAAGCTTGGTCTGCAATAGAAGCTTGGTCTGCAACAGAAGCAGGTCTTCCATAATACGTTCTCTGTAGAACAGTAATAAATGCTCACTTCGGTGGGCATTTTTGTTTTTAAACACTCGCAAAAATCAATCGATAATCCCTCTTATAATCCGCGGTGTTTTGGTGAATTTGCTCATATTTTCTGCTAGACTCCCCATCCAATTTTTCTCATATAGAAGATGCAGCCATGCCTTGGATTCAAATCAAGCTTAATGCGACCAATGAAAATGCCGAACAAATCGGCGACATGTTAATGGAAGAGACTGGTGCTCTTTCTGTAACTTTCCTGGATGCACAAGATACCCCTGTATTTGAGCCTCTGCCGGGTGAAACTCGCCTTTGGGGTGATACTGACATTCTCGCGCTTTACGATGCTGAGACTGATACTGGTGTCGTTCTAGCGCAGATTAAAGCAAGCAACATGTTCCCTGCAGACTTTGCTCATAAAGTAGAGCAAATTGAAGACAAGGACTGGGAACGTGAATGGATGGATAACTTCCACCCAATGAAGTTTGGTGAGCGTCTTTGGATCTGCCCGAGCTGGCGTGATATCCCAGAACCTGACGCTGTGAACGTCATGCTAGACCCTGGTCTTGCATTTGGTACGGGTACTCACCCAACAACAGCATTGTGTCTTGAATGGCTGGAAGGCTTAGACCTGACAGGTAAAACCGTGATCGACTTCGGTTGTGGTTCAGGCATTCTTGCGATCGCTGCGATCAAACTGGGCGCTGCAAAAGTTGTCGGGATCGACATTGATCCTCAAGCTCTGCTTGCTTCAAAAGACAACGCACAACGCAATGGTGTTGCTGAGCAGTTAGAGGTGTTCCTACCTCAAGATCAACCTGAAGGTCTGATTGCTGACGTTGTCGTTGCTAACATTCTTGCAGGTCCGTTACGCGACCTTTCAGGCATCATTAAAGGCCTAATTAAGCCAACTGGCGTGCTTGCGATGTCGGGTGTTTTGGATACACAAGCAGAAGATGTTGCGACTTATTATCGTGATGAGCTTCACATTGATCCAATCATTGAACAACAAGAATGGTGTCGAATCTCTGGTCGCAAGCAAGGCTAGACAAGACTTTGGGCGCTAATTGACTGAATTTTAAGCAAATTACAAAAACAAATTGTAAATGCTCAAATATTAGTCTTTTCACGCAGCGAAAAAATGCGTAAAATGCGCGCCCTTGCTGGTACAGAACTGTGATGACATTTTTTGAAAATCGGAAATTATCAACTTAAGAACAATCTAATCGTCGCTCCTATGGCTGGCGTAACGGATAGACCATTCCGTGAGTTGTGTCTTCGTTACGGTGCGGGGATGGCAGTCAGTGAAATGATGTCCTCCAATCCGAAAGTTTGGAAAACGTCAAAGTCTCAGCAGCGTATGGTACATGAAGGCGAATCGGGCATTCGTTCAGTACAAATCGCTGGTGCAGATCCACAGCTTATGGCCGAGGCTGCTCAATTCAATGTTGCTAACGGTGCGCAAATCATCGATATCAATATGGGTTGTCCAGCCAAAAAAGTGAATAAGAAGCTTGCGGGCTCAGCCCTACTTCAGCATCCAGAACTCATTGAAGATATTCTGAAGGCTGTGGTAAATGCTGTCGACGTTCCAGTAACGTTGAAAACGCGCACAGGCTGGGATACAGACAATAGAAACTGTGTCCAAATCGCTAAAATAGCCGAAGACTGCGGCATACAAGCTCTTGCCCTTCACGGGAGAACCCGCGCTTGTATGTACAAAGGTGAGGCAGAATACAAACACATTAAAGCAGCAAAACAAGCAGTATCTATTCCGGTTATCGCTAACGGTGATATCGATAGCCCGGAAAAAGCTAAGTTTGTGCTGGAGTACACTGGCGCTGATGCTTTAATGATAGGTCGACCTGCCCAAGGACGCCCTTGGATTTTTAACGAAATCCTACACTATTTGGAAAACGGCACCACGATGGACCCGCTCCCGACTTCGGAAGTGAAAGACATCATGCTTGGCCATGTTAACGCTCTACATGAATTTTATGGCGAGTTTTTAGGCCCCCGTATTGCTCGTAAGCATGTGGGTTGGTACCTAAAAGAACATGAACAAGCGAGTGAGTTTCGCCGTACCTTCAACGCATTCGAAGCAGGTGATCTGCAGCTTGAAGCGCTAGAAGGTTTTTTTGATAACGTTGCACCATAATTACGAGAAGAGCTAGACCGAATATGTTCGAACAAAATCTGACTTCAGAAGCATTGACAGTAACTACAGTTACATCACAAGACCAAATCACGCAGAAGCCTCTACGTGACTCAGTTAAAGCATCATTGAAAAATTACCTTGCTCAATTAAACGGTCAAGAAGTCAGCGAGTTATACGAATTAGTATTAGCTGAAGTTGAACAGCCACTACTAGACACTATCATGCAGTACACTCGCGGTAACCAAACTCGCGCAGCAACCATGATGGGTATTAACCGCGGTACTCTTCGCAAGAAACTTAAAAAATACGGCATGAACTAATCGTTCTTTCGTAATTAATTGAATTGAAAGCCAAGCTCATTTATTGAGTTTGGCTTTTTTTTTGGCTTATTGATTATGTCGCTGAACAAGACTGCCTCGCTGAGTAACCAGGTAGTAAGACAATAGGTAATAACGCTGTAAGACAACAAAGCAACATACCTAACGAATGCAAATCAGCTGCTATCGGCCTGGTTAGCTACAACAACGTCCCTTCTCAAGGTTTGCTGAGTCCAAGGCAGCCAGAATCGAACAATGGCTCGCATCGTCATCTATGTGGCCACAACAAGCATCATTAATCTTTTTGAGGGCCGTTCGAATCTTAGTAAGCTCCGTTATCTTTTCATCAATCATCTCTAACTTAGAAGAAGTAATCGACTTCACTTCAGCGCAACTGTGTTGAGTCGCTTCAAGACGAATCTCTAACAATTCTTTGATTTCATCTAAACTCAGCCCTAACTCTTTAGATTTGAGAATAAACGTCACCTGCTTTTGGTTATTTTCATCATACAGACGATAACCCGACTCACTGCGACTGGCTGGTGCAATCAGGTTATTCTTCTCATAAAAACGCAAGGTATCGGCTGTCACACCGCATCTTTTCGCCAATTCACCAATCTGAAACATGTTTTTTCCTATTCTTTCATCCATTCCACTATTTACCTTGTTGTTACTTTTCAGGCTGAAATGGCACTTTTCATAATTAATTTTGAGATGCCAAACGATTGCGCGAGCTTTTTTGTAATAAATTAGTTAGAATCTGCGCCATCAAATTTGGAGTTGGTTATCTTATAGCTTGATTATAAGAACACCCAAAAGGTCTTTACCAAAACTGGCCAATATTTTATCTCTTACTGGTATCTAAGATACTCCACGCTGAGAAGATAGAAACAAGTTCTTTTTTGGCAAATATCTTTATTTTAACCCCATGAATTTGAGGAAATGGAAGCATGAATAACGCTCGTCCAATTCGCCGCGCTCTCATCAGCGTATCAGACAAAACTGGTATCGTTGAATTTGCACAAGCTCTTGCTAACCGTGGTGTAGATATCTTATCTACTGGTGGCACTGCTCGCCTGCTTGCTGAAAAAGGCATCTCTGTAACAGAAGTATCTGACTACACTGGCTTCCCAGAAATGATGGATGGCCGTGTTAAGACTCTGCACCCGAAAGTTCATGGTGGTGTTCTAGGCCGTCGTGGTCAAGATGATGGCGTGATGGAAACTCACGGTATCAACCCTATCGATATGGTTGTTGTAAACCTATACCCATTCGCAGAAACCGTTGCTAAAGAAGGTTGTACCCTTGCTGACGCTGTTGAGAACATCGACATCGGTGGCCCAACAATGGTTCGCTCTGCTGCTAAAAACCACAAAGACGTAACGATCGTTGTAAACGCACACGACTACGAGCGCGTTGTGGCTGAAATGGACGCGAACGAGAAATCTCTAACACTAGAGACTCGCTTCGACCTCGCTATCGCAGCATTCGAACACACGGCTTCTTACGACGGCATGATCGCTAACTACTTCGGCACTATGGTTCCTAGCTACGGCGAGAACAAAGAAGGCGACGAAGAGTCTAAATTCCCTCGCACGTTCAACCAACAGTTCGAGAAGAAGCAAGACATGCGCTACGGTGAGAACAGCCACCAAGCAGCAGCTTTCTACGTTGAAGCAAACCCTGAAGAAGCATCAGTTTCTACGGCTCGCCAAATCCAAGGCAAGGCGCTTTCTTACAACAACATCGCTGACACTGATGCAGCGCTTGAATGTGTGAAAGAGTTCGACCAGCCAGCATGTGTAATTGTTAAGCACGCTAACCCATGTGGTGTTGCACTAGGTGAAGACATCCTAGAAGCTTACGACCGCGCATTCAAAACAGACCCAACGTCTGCATTTGGCGGCATCATCGCATTCAACCGTGAACTAGACGCTGCAACAGCAACGGCTATCACTGAGCGTCAATTCGTTGAAGTTATCATTGCACCATCTGTTTCTGCTGAAGCAGTAGCAATCGTAGCGGCTAAGAAAAATCTTCGTCTGCTTGAGTGTGGTGAGTGGACAACTAAGACAACTGGTTTTGACGTGAAACGCGTTAACGGTGGTTTGCTAGTTCAAGACCGCGACCAAGGCATGGTTTCTGAAGACGACCTAAAAGTAGTTTCTAAGCGTCAACCAACGGCTGAAGAGCTAAAAGATGCTCTATTCTGCTGGAAAGTAGCGAAGTACGTTAAGTCTAACGCTATCGTTTACTCGAAAGGTGACATGACGGTTGGTGTGGGCGCTGGCCAAATGAGCCGCGTTTACTCTGCGAAAATCGCAGGCATCAAAGCGGCAGACGAAGGTCTACAGGTTGAAGGTTGCGTGATGGCATCAGATGCATTCTTCCCATTCCGTGACGGTATCGACGCGGCAGCAGAAGCTGGCATCAAGTGTGTTATCCAGCCGGGCGGCTCTATGCGTGATGACGAAGTTATCGCAGCAGCAGACGAACACGGCATGGCGATGATCTTTACGGGCATGCGTCACTTCCGCCACTAATTTCCTCTTCGTATTTGGCACTGTGGCGTCGTTAGCTGCTTTCGCCCACCCCGGTCACATAGCTGGCTATGCTCCCGGGGATGGGCTCAATTGCTGGCTAGCCACATCACCAGCTACTTTGAGCAAGACTTATAATTTTGTTTTTTTGAATATTCCGATATTTGAAATACGTAGAGCAAGTCAGTGACTTTAGTTCAAGGAAAACACGCGGAGCTTATGACCATAAGTAAGCATGTTTGACACAGAAATAAAGGCTCTGAAGCAGCTATAAGGATTTTAAAACATGAATGTATTGATTATCGGTGCAGGCGGTCGTGAGCATGCACTTGGCTGGAAAGCGGCACAAAACCCAAACGTTGAAACAGTATTCATTGCTCCAGGTAACGCAGGTACTGCGCTTGAGCCTAAACTTGAGAACGTAAACATCGGTGTTGAAGACATCGCAGGTTTAGTGGCGTTTGCTCAAGAGAAAAAAATCGAACTGACTATCGTTGGTCCTGAAGCACCATTGGTTATTGGTGTGGTTGATGCATTCCGCGAAGTCGGCCTACCAATCTTTGGCCCAACTCAAGCGGCAGCACAGCTTGAAGGCTCTAAAGCATTCACCAAAGACTTCCTAGCTCGTCATGAGATCCCAACAGGTTACTACTCAAACTTCACTGAGATTGAGCCAGCTATCGCTTACGTTCGCGAGCAAGGTGCTCCAATCGTAGTAAAAGCTGACGGCCTTGCTGCAGGTAAAGGCGTTATCGTTGCGATGACCCTTGAAGAAGCAGAAGACGCAATCAAAGACATGCTAGCAGGCAACGCATTTGGCGAAGCAGGCAGCCGCGTGGTTATCGAAGAGTTCCTTGAAGGCGAAGAAGCAAGCTTCATCGTTATGGTTGACGGTTCTAGCGTTCTTCCTATGGCCACCAGCCAAGACCACAAACGTGTTGGCGACAAAGACACTGGCCCTAATACTGGCGGTATGGGTGCTTACTCCCCAGCTCCAGTGGTAACTCCAGAAATTCATAACCGCATCCTTGAGGAAGTTATCTACCCAACGGTACGTGGTATGGATGCAGAAGGCGCACCTTACACTGGTTTCCTTTACGCTGGCCTAATGATCGATGCTGACGGCACACCTAAAGTTATCGAATACAACTGCCGCTTCGGCGATCCAGAAACGCAACCTATCATGATGCGTATGGAGTCAGACCTTGTTGAGCTTTGCCTAATGGCTATCGACGAGAAACTCGACGAAGCAGAATCTAAGTGGGATCCACGCGCTTCTATCGGTGTTGTTCTTGCGGCTGGCGGTTACCCTGCTGATTACGCAAAAGGTGACGTTATTTCACTGCCGACAAGCGAAGTTGAAGGCCAAAAGGTTTTCCATGCAGGTACCACAAATAACGAAGCTGGCGACGTTGTTACAAACGGCGGCCGCGTGCTATGTGCAACTGCACTGGGCAACACGGTTTCTGAAGCTCAGGAGCGCGCTTACGCGTTAACTAAGCAAGTTAGCTGGAATGGTATGTTCCACCGCAATGACATTGGTTACCGTGCGATTGCGCGCGAGCAAGAGCAGTAATCTCTCTCGAACAATCTATCTCTAACTCATTGCAGTTAGTGGAATCAAAAAAGGCGCCTAGGGCGCCTTTTTTAATATTTAAAATACATTATGTTCGCTTACCAAGCGTTTGGCCTATCGTAGGTCAAAAGCTCTCTACTCACTGAGAAGTGATGGCCTTTGAATACATTGATGGTTTTCATCGGCTAATACCAATAACTCAGCAACCGACACTTTACGTGACGACACTTTACCCACAAGAGCACCATAACTCTCTACTGAAGCAAGACGATTGACAACGATTCTTGGTAAGGTCTTGTTAAATTCAAAGTACTCGAATTGATCGCCAGAACACGTCTCAAAAATCTCACCATTCCAGTAGCCCTGAAGAAGCTCTAATCCTTCATCATTTTGCTTCTCTGTGATATCGAGAACCGAAATCGCCTGCTTTTGGTAGTTATCCAGCTGCTCTGATTGAAGTGGCAAGATTTTGCTACCGATTCGGTATTGTTGATACACGGCCTCGCCAGACTGATTAAAGCGCACATGAACACGATAAGGTGCTAACGCTTGTGAATCGTCACGTAGCTCGCCTTCACGAATAAATTCACGCAGTACACCACCGGACCAAGCATAATCGGTTTTGTACCAACCATAGTCGCCCATTGTGACGTAATCAGCAGAAGTGTGTGGTTGTGTTAGCTTGTTGGTGACCCAGAAGAAACTTGTCGCGTCGCCCATGACTTGGCCGCCGGTATAGGTTTCAAATTGCTCTAGGTTTTTGCCGGGGCTTGTTGAAGAACAGCCGAGAAGAAATGTAGATAAGAGTGAAACGAGAAGAAATGCTTTTTTCATAAAACCTGTACCGAGGTGAGAGTAAAACTACCTCGGTACAGTTTAGATTATTTTACTGAATCTTTCAGCGCTTTACCTGCAACAAATGCTGGAACATTTGCAGCAGCGATTTGGATCTCATCACCAGTTTTTGGGTTACGACCAGTGCGAGCTGCACGGTGGTTTACTTTAAAAGTACCAAAACCAATTAGCTGTACTTGATCGCCATCTTTAAGAGTCTCAGTCACGCCGCCAAGAGTTGCTTCTAGAGCCGCTTTAGCTTGTGCTTTCGAAAGGTCCGCTTTTTCAGCAATAAAGTCGATTAATTGAGTCTTGTTCATTTTAGGTTTCCCTTCTTAGTATTTTCGAATTCAATTAACTCTAAAACATAAATGCCCTATCTGGCAAAGGTTTGTCGTCGATCTTTAGCTCTAATGCCGTAGTTTTAGCCATAATATGAGTAATAACTCACAATTTGTTACTGATTTTATTGAGTAAGCCCTTGTTTAAAAGGGGCTGAGAGTGAAATTAATGATGACCTAGCCACTACTTATTCTCTATAATCCATCTTGAATCGCTGACAAAGCGTACAATTTAATTTAAGGGCAAACATGCTGCTGCTAACTATTTACGTCTCCATTGCTATTGGAGTTTCTTTCATTTGTTCTGTTTTGGAAGCTGTACTTTTGAGTATTAGTCCGAGCTACATCGCTCAACTAAAACAAAATGGGCACCCTGCAGCCGCGTCTTTAGACAAACTGAAAACAGATATTGATCGCCCGCTCGCGTCAATTTTAACGCTCAACACCATCGCACATACTATTGGTGCGGCAACCGCAGGTGCACAAGCCGCCGTTGTTTTTGGTAGCCAATGGCTAGGTGTTTTCTCTGCCGTGCTCACTCTGGGCATTCTGGTGTTGTCTGAGATTGTTCCAAAAACGATTGGTGCGACCTACTGGCGTCAACTTGCTCCAGCATCGTCAACGGTACTCCGTTGGATGGTGTTCTTCCTAACGCCATTTGTTTGGTTCTCAGAGCAAATTACTAAACGTCTAGCTCGTGGTCACCAAGCACCTAAGATGCGTGACGAGCTATCAGCGATGGCTATTTTGGCAAAAGAGAGTGGCGAGTTCGCAGAAGGCGAATCAAAAATCCTAAGCAACTTATTAGGCATTCAAGACGTTCCTGTTACCCAGGTCATGACACCTCGACCGGTTGTATTCCGTGTAGATGCAGAGATGAGCGTCAATGTGTTCCTTGAAAAACACAAAGACACGCCGTTCTCACGTCCTTTGGTCTACAGCGAACAAAGTGACAATATCATTGGTTTTGTTCACCGTCTGGAGCTGTTTAGATTACAACAAGCGGGTTGCGGCGAAAAAGCGTTAGGCGAAGTCATGCGCCCTATCCACGTTTTATTGAACAACATGGGCCTCGCTAAAGCCTTTGACCAAATGATGGCAAATCGCCTGCAATTGTCTTTGGTTGTTGATGAATACGGCACAATTCAGGGCATCATCACCCTAGAAGACATCTTTGAGCATTTAGTTGGCGAAGAGATCGTTGATGAAGCGGACAAGACCACAGACATGCAAGAACTTGCGTTTCAGCGTTGGGAAAAATGGAAAGAGACACACGGTGTTATCGAAAACCGCGATGAAGAGGACGAGCTAGAAAAAGAAACTCCAGCAGACAACGATGCCTCAGATTCAAAATCAGCGGATGATGACGACGCATCAAAAGATAATGCCTCAAAAGACAAAGCTCAGAACTAACAGCTAAGAAACAAAAGAAAAAAACGCTTAATCGAAACTTGATAGCGTCAGATACAACAAAGGCTCCCTAGGGAGCCTTTGTTTTTTATTCTATTCGCTACAACTCAACATCCGTTATAACGCAACACCAATGTTGCTCACTGGGTCTTCACGCAGTTCATGACGCAGATCTTTAATCAATTCAAGGTCGCGCTCTGTCGTTTCACGAAGTGGTCGGAAGATCGCCCATTGAACGTCCCACTCTTCACATACCGCTTCATTTTCTTTCTGGTTTTCGTTCGTGACTTCTTCAGCACCTTGAGCGAATTCAAGTTCTGCAACCGTCTTCACCGACTGTTGGCTCACTTTAATTACCGATTCAAGCATGTGTTCACGATCAAGCAGACCATGTATTAACGTTGCTAAGCCTTGGCATGCGTCCATTGCTGGATAAACACCATAAAAATCAAAATCATCACCGCTAGGGAATAGCTCTTCTACTTTCTCAAGTTGACGCTCAAAGTTCACCTTTGCCGTTTTAACCGTTAGGATTTCCCAAATGCTATCCAAAACATCACGATAGATTCGAGCTTCCGCAAATTCTGTATTCTCACAAAACATGGCATAGTTAGGATACATACGCTCACATAGACACGCCATAAAGGTAATTTGTTGCCAAGGTTCTAACTTTTCAAGACGAACCTGCAATGGATTCTGAAGCATAGTCACTCAATAATTGCAGAAAAAGACAGCGAAAGTGTACTTGATAAACCCTGGGGGGAAAAGGTAAGCCGATGAACAATTTTACGAATAAGCTCTATATTCTTACCGAGCATGACGATACTTACACGCAACTGATTGTAAACCGAGATTTACCTGACCTAGAAATCACCACAAACCCAGAGTTAGCGGAGATCGTCTTGGCCTCTCCTCCCCTCATAGCAGAACGTCTTGATGAGTTTAAGAATCTGGATTGGGTGCAAAGTACCTATGCAGGGATCAACAAATTAACCCAACCGAATTTGCGTCAGGACTACACGTTGACCAACGTCAAAGGCATCTTCGGCCCTGCCATTGCCGAATACGTATTGGGTTACACAATCAGCCACTTTAGACACTTCACTCATTACCACCAACAACAACAACAACGAAACTGGCAGCCGCAGCTTTATACCAGCCTAACCGACAAAACCATGGTGATTTTGGGAACAGGTTCAATTGGCAGCCATTTGGCGAAAGCCGCTTCTGCGTTTGGTATCCATACCATTGGGGTCAACCGGACAGGTATCCCATCAAAGCAAGAAACCTTCAAAGACACTTTCCACATTAATGAATTAGAAGCCGCCCTCAAACAAGCGGATATTGTGGTGAACACACTGCCATCAACGGATGAGACCTACCAACTACTGAATCAAACCACCTTAAGCTACTGCTCTAACGTATTGCTGTTTAATGTGGGTCGAGGAGAAGGCGTAGACAATAAAGCGTTACTGCTTGCGATTAAGAATAAATGGGTTGAACACGCTTTCTTGGATGTCTTTGAATGCGAACCTCTCACCCAAGAACACCCGTTTTGGAAATTACCGCAAGTCACCATCACACCACACATTGCGGCTCTAAGTGAGCCAAGACAGGTCGTGGAGATCTTCGCCAATAATTACCAACAATGGCGAGATGGTTTTACACTTAATCACACCATTGATTTTGATAAAGGCTACTGATGTTCTCGTCACTGCTCACCGAGATACGACAATGCACCGCTTGTGAGCCTCATTTATCACACGGTGCAAATCCAGTAATTCAGGCACACCCAAACGCGCGCTTGTTAATCATAGGCCAAGCGCCCGGTATCAAGGTTCATGAATCATCTATCCCTTGGAATGATACCAGTGGCGAGCGATTAAGAGAATGGCTAGGAATGGATAGCGATACGTTTTATGACGAACAAAAAGTCGCGATTGTCCCGATGGGCTTTTGTTATCCAGGGAAGGGCAAAAGTGGCGATCTACCGCCACGAAAAGAGTGCGCCGCGCTATGGCACCAAAAAGTGCTGCAATCACTGCCCAGCATCCAAATGACCTTGCTGATTGGTCAGTATGCGCAAAACTATTATCTAAAAGATAAAGCCACCAGCACACTCACTGAAACGGTGCGTAACTGGCAGGCTTGGGCTCCAGAATTTTTGCCACTTCCCCACCCTTCACCACGTAATAATATCTGGCTCAAGAAAAACCCATGGTTCGAAAGTGAAGTCATTCCCTATATCAGGAAGCACGTATCAGAGCATTTGGCCTACCATGATCCAAATACCTAATTAGCTGCACATCAACGATGATTAAGCCGATATTGGGTGCGGATAAAAAGATAATAAAAAGCGCTGCCGATTTCTCGACAGCGCTTTTTCTAAAAACACATACTGAATTACTTGTGGTATGGCTTAGATAGGTCGTGAACTGCGTCCACAAATACACCAGCATTTTCTGGTGGCACATCTAGGTGAATACCATGGCCAAGGTTAAATACGTGGCCAGTACCGCCGTCACCAAAACCTTCAAGGATAGTGCCGACTTCTTCACGAATACGCTCAGGTTGCGCGTAAAGTACTGATGGGTCCATGTTGCCTTGTAGAGCCACTTTATCGCCAATACGTGCTTTTGCATCAGCAATATTGATTGTCCAGTCTAGGCCAACTGCATCACAGCCAGTCGCTGCGATAGATTCTAGCCACATGCCACCGTTCTTAGTGAACAGAGTAACCGGTACACGGCGACCTTCGTTTTCACGGATTAGGCCATCGACAATTTTGTGCATGTACTGCAGTGAGAACAGGTTGTAGTCACGCGGAGTAAGTACACCACCCCATGTGTCGAATACCATTACCGATTGTGCACCCGCTTTAATTTGCGCGTTCAGGTATTCAATAACAGTGTCAGCAAGCTTATCGAGAAGTAAGTGCAGCGTTTGTGGTTCTGCATACATCATCTTCTTGATTTTAGTAAACGCCTTCGAGCTACTGCCTTCAACCATGTAAGTCGCCAATGTCCAAGGGCTACCAGAGAAACCAATCAGTGGTACTTCGCCTTTCAGGTCTTTACGGATCTGACGAACAGCGTTCATTACGTATTGAAGTTCACCTTCTGGATCAGGTAGGCCAATTTTCTCTACGTCAGCTTTACAAGTAATCGGACGCTCAAATTTAGGGCCTTCACCTGTTTCGAAGTACAAACCTAAACCCATCGCATCTGGGATAGTTAGGATGTCAGAGAACAAGATTGCCGCATCAAGAGGGAAACGACGCAAAGGCTGAAGTGTTACTTCTGATGCTAGTTCCGCGTTCTTGCACAAAGACATGAAATCGCCTGCTTCTGCACGCGTTGCTTTGTATTCAGGAAGATAGCGACCCGCTTGGCGCATCATCCATACAGGAGTGCAATCAACAGGCTGCTTTAAAAGTGCGCGTAAATAGCGATCATTTTTTAATTCGGTCATTCCGTTCAATTCCAATTCAATCTTGTCTAGTTTTGATGGCAAGTATTCTAACACTGATTGAGGGGTAAAAGCTGTGTGCTTTGCAACCTAGATCAAGTTATTAACTTTTAAATCAATGCTTAATTTGCACCCAATTGCAGGCGCATGTTAAAAATTTGTCCGCTAGCGAAAATTACAATTATAACATCTGAGTAGTCACTACTCAGCATCTCATAACGACATCTTACTTACCCCCTCCACTTGTGGAGGGTTTTTTTTAGCTTTTGACCACCCATAGGCCAAATACCATCACAGGCCAATTAGTGCTCGAGCGCCTGCTCCGTCACTGTATCTTTCATCACGTCATCGACTGTTTTCTCAATCAATTGTCTCGCAATGGTTCCAACTGGAGCGACATCCGGCAGGCTTGTTACGTCAAACCATTGGGCATCCGACAGTTCACTGTAATCTGGTTTGAGCGTTCCACCAGCATAGTCAGCAAGAAAGGCCATCATCATACTCGATGGAAACGCCCATGGCTGGCTACCAAAGTAACGAATATTACTCACATCGATACCCGTTTCTTCTTTGACTTCTCGCGCCACACACTGCTCTAGTGTTTCTCCAACCTCTAGGAAGCCCGCTATCACGGTATACATGCCTGTTTTATGCCTTGGGTGCTGCGCAAGCAATATCTTGTTGTCGTTTCGCACAGCGACAATGATGCACGGAAAGATACGAGGGTAATGAAGAGTTCGACAGTCTCCGCACTGCATCGCAACCTGATTGTGATTCAGGTGATTGCGACCGCCGCACTGTGGACAAAAACGCATACTTTGAGTCATGTGCCCGTACTGGATAGCCTTACTTGCCATAAGAAAGCTCGATTCAGACCAGTGCAATAACTCACGTAGGTTGACCATGGTCAGTTCACTCTCGACATCGCAGTCGTTGAGCCAATAGACCTGACGACCTTGATGCTGACCAATACAGATAGCGTGTTCAACACTGAGCCCTAACTCATCAGCCGAGCCATAAGGAAACTGATCATTATTAACCCAAATATCACTACCAGAAACGACGCACCAGTAAGCTTGCTCTGTCATTTTTGTATCACTTTTTTTTAACATCCCTATGCCTCATTGCTTGCAGTTCGTTCATTTTACTGGCAATCTAATTTCATACTAGAGTTGTAGCAGAGAATATTTCAAGCTATTACTTTTAGTAGTTACCAATAAACGGACCTTGCTTAGGCAATTACCATGATCACAAGGTTGTGATCAGATCATGAGGACATGGTCATGCTAAATAAATTCAAACAAATACAAGAACAATGGGGTGGCTCTAATGAGGTCATCGATCATTGGCTCGAAACTCGACAGTCTCTAATCGTTGAGTATTGTAAGCTTGCCGCTCTACAGCCTTCATCGTCGAAAGCAACGGCAATTACCGAACTGCCTTCTCCAGAAGCGCTCCAAAAATTCAGCCAACATCTTGTTGATTACATCTCCGAAGGTCATTTCAAAATCTATGACATGGTGATGGACAAGTGGCAGTCTACAGGCTTCAAAGCAACAGACGAAATTAACCAATCTTATGGTCATATCGTCCTTACCACAGAGCCACTACTTAACTTTACCGATAAGTACGCCGCCATCAAAGCCAGCGATGCATTAGAGAGCTTTGACAGTGATTTATCTTTGATTGGTGAGATTATTGAGGCGAGGTTTGAGGTTGAAGATCAACTGATACAGCAAATTGCCGATAGCCTAGCGGTTCCGCCAGGAGCATAGTTGGCTAACTATCTTGTAAGCTTGCCTCTGTGCAAGCTTTTTGTTTTGTCTATGAATCATGAACATCATCTATCTCCAGAAGCCTAGAGCTTGATAGCCTGCAACCCATTGATACTCTCCTATTGCTATCTATCCGCGCACATTCCCGCATATCAGCAACTTACGCATCTAGCTTACGATTCTCTATATAAATCCGTAGAGACAGCAACGTAATTAACCCCATTCCAGACATGAAACACATAACTCACTTGGAACTTGTACCAAAGAGACAAGCTTGCCCCCCTGCAAGATGAATCCAATTTAAGCCAAACGACAGATACAAAAAAGGCACCCGAAGGTGCCTTTTTTCTTATCTCTTAGAGACTACTCGTAGAGCTTACTCTTCTGAAGAGAAACCAGCGTTTAGAAGTGCTGCTAGATTGTCAGTAGCTTGTTCAGCTGAAGGACCTTCTTGCTCTTCTTCACGTTGCTTTTGACGCTCTTGGTGGTATGCGAAACCAGTACCAGCTGGGATCAGACGACCAACAATTACGTTCTCTTTCAGACCGCGAAGGTCATCACGCTTACCAGAAACCGCAGCTTCTGTTAGTACGCGAGTCGTTTCTTGGAACGATGCAGCTGAGATGAATGACTCAGTTGCAAGAGATGCTTTAGTAATACCTAGTAGATCACGTTCGAAACGTACTAGTTCTTTACCTTCAGCTTCTAGCTTACGGTTAGCAATCTTGACATTGTGGTACTCAACTTGTTCGCCAGGTAGGAACGGAGAGTCACCAGAATGAGTGATTGTACACTTACGTAGCATTTGACGAACGATAGTCTCGATGTGCTTATCGTTAATCTTTACGCCTTGTAAGCGGTAAACTTCTTGAACTTCGTTCGCGATGTACTGAGTTACTGCGTGGATACCACGTAGGCGCAGGATATCGTGTGGAGTTTCAGGACCGTCGGCGATTACATCACCACGTTCAATCTTCTCACCTTCGAACACGTTCAATTGACGGTGCTTAGGAATCATCTCTTCGTAAGCGTCACCGCCTTCACGAGTGATTACTAGACGACGCTTACCTTTCGTTTCTTTACCAAACGACACAGTACCTGTGTGCTCAGCAAGGATCGCAGGCTCTTTAGGCTTACGAGCTTCGAATAGGTCAGCTACGCGTGGTAGACCACCGGTGATATCTTTGTTTCCGCTCGATTTTTGAGGGATACGAGATAGTGTGTCACCAATGCCAACTTCAGCGCCATCTTCGATGTTTACAATCGCTTTGCCAGGTAGGAAGTAGTGAGCTGGCATATCAGTACCAGGGATCATTACATCGTTACCTTGCTCATCAACAAGTTTGATAGCTGGACGCATATCTTTACCTGCTGCTGGGCGAGCTGCTGCGTCTGTTACTTCACTTGAAGAAAGACCAGTTAGATCGTCAGTTTGACGAGAAACTGTAATACCATCGATCATATCTACGAATTGGATACGACCTGCCACTTCAGTGATGATTGGCATGGTATGCGCTTCCCAGTTAGCTACAACTTCACCAGCAGTAACTGCTGCGTTGTCGCCTTTGGTTAGCATCGAACCGTAAGGAAGTTTGTGCTTCTCTTTCGTACGGCCGAATTCATCAATAATCGTCATCTCAGATGCACGAGAAGTGATAACCAGTTTCTTATCTTTGTTAACTACAAACTTAGCATTGTGAAGTTTCACAGTACCAGTTGTCTTAGCTTGGATGCTGTTCTCTGCTGCTGCAGTAGATGCCGCACCACCGATGTGGAACGTACGCATTGTAAGCTGTGTACCCGGTTCACCGATAGATTGTGCAGCGATAACACCAACTGCTTCACCTTGGTTCACTAGGTGGCCACGTGCTAGGTCACGACCGTAACACTGTGCACAACAACCGAAGTCTGCATCACAGGTAACAACTGAGCGCACTTTCATGCTATCTACAGAGTTGTCTTCCATGATTTGACACCACTTCTCATCAATCAGAGTATTACGTGGAATCAGTACATCTTCAGTACCAGGCTTAAGAACATCTTCAGCAACTACACGACCAAGAGCAAGCTCAGAAAGTGCAACTTTAACGTCACCACCTTCGATGTGAGGCATCATGTCGATACCTTCATGCGTGCCACAGTCATGTTCGTGTACTACAACGTCTTGTGCTACGTCTACTAGACGACGAGTTAGGTAACCCGAGTTAGCTGTTTTCAGTGCTGTATCCGCAAGACCCTTACGAGCACCGTGCGTTGAGATAAAGTACTGAAGGACGTTTAGACCTTCTTTAAAGTTCGCAGTGATCGGCGTTTCGATGATAGAACCATCTGGACGCGCCATCAGACCACGCATACCTGCCAGCTGACGAATCTGAGCTGCAGAACCACGTGCGCCTGAATCGGCCATCATGTAGATGCTGTTGAACGATTCTTGCTGTTCTTCTTCGCCGTCACGGTTAATAACTGTTTCAGAAGAAAGGTTATCCATCATTGCTTTCGCAACACGGTCGTTCGTAGACGCCCAGATATCGATAACTTTGTTGTAACGCTCACCCGCAGTAACAAGACCAGATTGGAATTGCTCTTGGATTTCGCGAACTTCTTCTTCTGCATCAGAAATTTCAGTGTACTTAGCCGCTGGAACAACCATATCGTCGATACCAACAGAAACACCTGAAAGTGCTGCGTATGCAAAACCTGCGTACATGATTTGGTCAGCAAAGACTACTGTGTCTTTTAGACCAAGCTTACGGTAACACTCGTTAAGAAGAGTAGAGATCTGCTTCTTACCTAACTTTTGGTTAACGATGCTGTACGGAAGGCCTCTAGGAACGATCTGCCAAAGCATTGCACGACCTACAGTCGTATCAACTAGGCCAGTGTTCGTTGTGCTGTTGCCGTCTTCGTCTACTACAGTTTCAGTGATACGTACTTTAACGCGAGCGTGTAGCTCAGCAGTCTTAGTACGGTATGCCTTTTCAGCCTCTTCAGGGCCAGCAAGGTACATACCTTCACCTTTCACGTTGATCTTGTCACGTGTCATGTAGTAAAGACCCAATACAACATCCTGAGAAGGAACGATGATCGGATCACCTGATGCTGGCGACAGAATGTTATTCGTCGACATCATTAGGGTACGAGCTTCTAGCTGTGCTTCTAAAGTTAGAGGCACGTGTACAGCCATTTGGTCACCATCGAAGTCGGCGTTGTATGCCGCACAAACTAGTGGGTGAAGCTGAATCGCTTTACCTTCGATTAGTACTGGTTCAAACGCTTGGATACCTAGACGGTGAAGTGTAGGTGCACGGTTAAGCAGTACTGGGTGTTCGCGGATAACTTCGTCTAGGATATCCCAAACGATCGCTTCTTCGCGCTCTACCATTTTCTTAGCAGCTTTGATTGTCGTAGCCATGCCACGAGTTTCTAACTTGCTGTAGATGAATGGTTTAAATAGCTCAAGTGCCATCTTCTTAGGAAGACCACACTGGTGTAGACGAAGGTATGGACCAACTGTGATTACAGAACGGCCAGAGTAGTCTACACGTTTACCTAGAAGGTTCTGACGGAAACGACCTTGTTTACCCTTGATCATATCAGCAAGAGATTTCAGAGGACGCTTGTTAGAGCCAGTGATCGCACGACCGCGACGACCGTTATCTAGAAGTGCATCAACAGACTCTTGCAGCATACGCTTTTCGTTACGTACGATGATGTCCGGAGCAGCTAGCTCTAGAAGACGCTTCAAACGGTTGTTACGGTTGATCACACGACGGTAAAGGTCGTTCAGATCTGAAGTCGCAAAACGACCGCCATCTAGTGGAACTAGAGGACGTAGATCTGGCGGTAGCACTGGAAGTACAGTTAAGATCATCCACTCAGGCTTGTTGCCTGAAGAGATGAATGCTTCAACTAGCTTCAAACGCTTAGTAACTTTCTTACGCTTAGTTTCTGAGTTAGTTGTTTCTAACTCTTCGCGCATTTCTTCCACTTCTTGATGAAGGTCCATTGTTGAAAGCAGATCTTTGATCGCTTCAGCACCCATCTTAGCAGTGAATTCGTCACCCCACTCTTCTAGACGATCCAGATACTCTTCTTCAGTAAGCATCTGAGATTTTTCTAGATCAGTCATACCCGGTTCAGTTACTACGTACATTTCGAAGTAAAGAACACGTTCGATATCACGCAGAGGGATATCCATTAGTAGACCGATACGAGACGGTAGTGATTTTAGGAACCAGATGTGAGCAACTGGTGAAGCTAGCTCGATGTGGCCCATACGGTCACGACGAACTTTAGTCTGTGTAACTTCAACGCCACACTTCTCACAGATAACACCACGGTGCTTCAGGCGCTTGTATTTGCCACAAAGACATTCGTAATCTTTAACTGGACCAAAAATACGAGCACAGAACAGACCATCACGTTCAGGTTTGAACGTACGATAGTTAATTGTTTCTGGCTTTTTAACTTCACCAAAAGACCACGAACGGATCGTGTCTGGTGAAGATAGACCGATTTTGATTGCATCAAATTCTTCGGTCTTATGCTGTGCTTTTAGAAAGTTTAATAAGTCTTTCACGTTCAGCTCCTGTAAGGAGTTAAAGGAGCTCACCGACTAAAGTGAGCCCCCTTTACCAAGTAATCCAATCTTCTTTTAAAAAAGAGGGATTACTCTTCGTCTTCTAGCTCGATGTTGATACCTAGCGAGCGAATCTCTTTCAACAGTACGTTGAACGACTCTGGCATGCCAGGTTCCATGCTATGGTTACCATCTACGATGTTCTTATACATCTTAGTACGGCCGTTAACGTCATCTGACTTAACTGTTAGCATTTCTTGTAGAGTATATGCAGCACCGTATGCTTCTAGTGCCCATACTTCCATCTCACCGAAACGCTGACCACCGAACTGAGCTTTACCACCAAGTGGTTGCTGAGTTACTAGGCTGTAAGAACCAGTTGAACGAGCATGCATCTTGTCATCAACCAAGTGGTTCAGTTTCAGCATGTACATGTAACCAACAGTTACAGGACGCTCAAACGAATCACCAGTACGACCATCAAACAGTTTAAGCTGACCAGATTCTGGCAGATCACCCAGTTTAAGTAGTTCTTTGATTAACGCTTCTGAAGCACCGTCGAACACAGGAGTAGCAATCGGTAGACCGCCACGTAGGTTCTTGATCAGTGTACGAACTTGATCATCAGACAGTTCAGCAATATCAACTTTCTGACGAGTATCACCAAGATCATAAACCTTCTGTAGGAACTCACGGAACTTATGCAGTTCTTGTTGTTCCTTAACCATTTGGTTGATCTTGTCACCGATACCTTTAGCAGCCAAACCTAAGTGTACTTCTAGGATTTGACCGATGTTCATACGCGATGGTACACCCAGTGGGTTAAGTACGATGTCTACAGGCTGACCTTTTTCATCGTATGGCATGTCTTCAACAGGGTTAATCTTAGAGATTACACCTTTGTTACCGTGACGACCGGCCATCTTATCGCCAGGCTGGATACGACGTTTAACCGCTAGGTAAACTTTAACAATCTTAAGAACGCCAGGCGCTAGATCATCACCTTGAGTGATTTTACGACGCTTAGTTTCAAACTTCTTATCGAAGTCTGCTTTTAGCTCATCCCACTGCTCAGCAAGTTGCTCAAGCTGTGTTTGTAGCGCATCGTCTTCTAGAACTTGCTCTAGCCATTGCTTACGACCGATCGTATCAAGCTTAGCTTCAGAGTAACCACCAGACAGAAGTACAGCTTTAACGCGGTTAAGAAGACCACCCTCAAGAATTTGGAACTCTTCAGTAAGGTCTTTCTTAGCTTCTTTAAGCTGCATCTGTTCGATTTCAAGTGCACGTTTGTCTTTCTCTACGCCATCGCGAGTGAAGACTTGTACATCGATGATAGTACCCGAAACAGAGTTTGGTACACGTAGAGAAGTATCTTTAACATCAGATGCTTTCTCACCGAAGATAGCACGTAGTAGCTTCTCTTCAGGAGTCAGTTGAGTTTCACCTTTAGGTGTCACTTTACCAACTAGGATGTCGCCACCCTTAACTTCAGCACCAATGTAAACGATACCTGACTCGTCTAGTTTAGACAGAGCAGACTCACCTACGTTTGGAATATCAGCTGTGATCTCTTCAGAGCCCAGCTTAGTATCACGAGCCACACAAGATAGTTCTTGGATGTGGATTGTCGTGAAGCGGTCTTCTTGAACTACGCGCTCAGATACTAAGATCGAGTCTTCGAAGTTGTAACCATTCCAAGGCATGAACGCGATACGCATGTTTTGGCCAAGAGCAAGTTCACCAAGGTCAGTTGAAGGACCATCAGCTAGAACATCGCCGCGTGCAACTGGTTCACCAGGAAGTACAGTTGGACGTTGGTTAATACATGTGTTTTGGTTCGAACGCGTGTACTTAGTTAGGTTGTAGATATCGATACCAGCTTCGCCAGGTACCAATTCATCTTCGTTAACCTTAACTACGATACGAGAAGCGTCAACAGACTGAACTTGACCACCACGTTTAGCAACCGCTGTAACACCAGAGTCAACTGCGATGTTACGTTCAATACCAGTACCTACTAGAGGCTTATCAGCTCTAAGTGTTGGTACAGCTTGACGTTGCATGTTCGCACCCATCAATGCACGGTTCGCATCATCGTGTTCTAGGAACGGGATAAGCGAAGCAGCGATAGATACTACTTGGTTTGTCGCAACGTCCATGTAGTCAACGTGATCGCGTGGGTGAAGACCAGATTCACCTTTTTGACGAGCAGTGATTAGCTCATCAGCAAACGTCGCTTCTTCAGTAAGAACCGTGTTTGCCTGTGCGATAACGAATTGACCTTCCTGGATTGCAGACAGGTAATCAACTTCTTCTGTTACTACACCATCTACAACGCGACGGTACGGAGTTTCTAGGAAACCGTAATCGTTACAACGCGCAAACGCAGATAGCGAGTTAATCAGACCGATGTTTGGACCTTCAGGCGTTTCGATCGGACATAGACGACCGTAGTGAGTTACGTGAACGTCACGTACTTCAAAGCCTGCGCGTTCACGAGTTAGACCGCCTGGACCTAAAGCAGAGATACGACGTTTGTGCGTAACTTCTGACAATGGGTTGTTTTGGTCCATAAACTGTGAAAGCTGTGAAGAGCCAAAGAATTCTTTAACTGCAGCAGAGATCGGCTTAGCGTTGATAAGGTCTTGAGGCATGATTGCATCAAGGTCACCAAGGCTTAGACGTTCTTTAACGGCACGTTCTACACGAACTAGACCAACACGGAATTGGTTTTCTGCCATTTCACCTACAGAACGGATACGACGGTTGCCAAGGTGGTCGATATCGTCCACTTCGCCTTTACCGTTACGGATGCCAATCAGTTTCTTCATCACTTCAATGATGTCTGATTCATCCAGAGTACCGCGCTCTTCTTCTTCTTCACGCTCAATAGAGCTGTTGAATTTCATACGGCCTACAGTTGATAGGTCGTAACGATCTTCAGAGAAGAATAGGCTTTCGAATAATGATTCTGCAGCTTCTTTTGTTGGTGGCTCGCCAGGACGCATCATGCGGTAGATTTCTACCAATGCAGAGATGCGATCTACTGTGCTATCTGCACGTAGAGTGTCTGACATGAATGGACCATGGTCTAGGTCATTCGTGAACAGAGTTTCTAGAGATTTGTGACCTGCTTGAGATAAGTTAGCAAGTGCCTCTAGGCTGATCTCTTGGTTCGCGCCAACGATGATCTCGCCAGTTGCTTCGTTGATGTAATCTTTCGCAGCAATCTTTTCAACGATGTACTCTACAGGTACTTCGATGTGCTCAACGCCATCTTTTTCAAGCTGACGGATATGGCGAGCAGTTACACGACGACCAGTCTCAACGTAAGTCTTACCATTTGATTCGATGTCGAATGACGCAGTTTCACCACGTAGACGATCAGGAACCAACTCCATAAGTAGAGTTTGGTCTTTCACTTCGAAGTTCACTTTGTCGAAGAACAGATCTAGGATCTCTTCTGTCGATTTACCAAGTGCACGAAGGATAATCGATGCTGGTAGCTTACGACGACGGTCGATACGTACGAATAAGTTATCCTTAGGATCGAACTCAAAGTCTAACCATGAGCCACGGTAAGGAATTACACGTGCGTTATAAAGAACTTTACCAGATGAGTGGGTCTTACCCTTATCACTGTCGAAGAACACGCCTGGGCTTCGGTGCAGCTGGGATACGATAACCCTCTCGGTACCATTAATTACGAAAGTACCATTGTCTGTCATAAGCGGAATTTCGCCCATGTAGACTTCTTGTTCTTTAATGTCTTTTACAGTACCTGCAGGCGCATCTCTATCAAAGATAACTAGGCGCAGTTTAACGCGTAGTGGCTTTGAGTAAGTTACACCACGAATTTGACATTCTTTAACATCAAATACTGGCTCACCAAGACGGTAGCTAACGTATTGCAGCTCAGAATTGCCGTTGTAGCTCTGAATTGGAAATACAGAACGAAAAGCAGCCTCAAGACCGTATTGACCTTCTGGATCCTGTTCGATGAATTTATCGAAAGAATCAAGCTGGATCGATAACAGGTATGGAATGTCCAAAACTTGTGGACGAGTACCAAAATCCTTACGGATGCGCTTTTTCTCGGTATAAGAGTAAACCATGGGGTTCCTCAGCTCGCTGATAAGTGACCCAAACTGTCCAAACGCTCATTAGAGTGGGACAGTGACTAACAGCTGTTTATTGTGGTTAACAATTATTTCGAAGAAATAACCGTTTTTTTGCTCAGACTATGACGCTTAAACAGCGGGAAATTCATCATAGCCCTACAGCGCAAAAAGGCCGGTGGTTAATAAACCACCAGCCAATAGCCTTGCGGCTAGGAAATTAAGTAATAATTACTTGATTTCAACAGAAGCGCCAACTTCTTCTAGCTGTGCTTTAAGAGCTTCAGCTTCAGCTTTGTCAACGCCTTCTTTAAGCGCTGCAGGAGCTGAGTCTACAAGACCTTTAGCTTCTTTAAGACCTAGGCCAGTTGCGCCACGTACAGCTTTGATAACTTGTACTTTGTTTGCGCCAGCGCCAGTAAGGATAACGTCGAATTCAGTTTGCTCAGCAGCAGCTTCAGCAGAAGCACCACCAGCTACAACTGCAGCAGCAGCAGTAACACCGAATTTTTCTTCCATAGCTTCGATAAGCTCAACAACTTGCATTACAGACATTTCTGCAACTGCGTCTAGGATTTGCTCGTTAGTAATAGACATAACAATTCTCTTTTAAGTCAACAATAAGTTTAAATAGCAACCAGTGAAAAGCAAGGCTTATGCCGCAGCTTCTTCTTTTTGGTCGCGAACAGCAGCGATAGTACGAACCAGCTTGCCAGCAGAAGCTTCTTTCATGCACATCATTAGGCGTGCGATAGCTTCGTCGTAAGTTGGTAGTGTCGCTAGTACTTCAGCATCAGTAACTGCGCCTTCAAATGCAGCAGCTTTGATCTCGAAATCTTTATTCTCTTTAGCGAAGTCTTTGAAAAGACGCGCAGCAGCACCAGGGTGCTCATTAGAGAATGCGATCAGAGTTGGACCAGTGAAAGTGTCTACTAGACACTCGTAGTCTGTACCCTGAACCGCACGGCGTGCTAGTGTGTTACGAACAACTTTCATGTAAACACCCGCTTCGCGAGCTTGTTTACGTAGAGAAGTCATTGCGCCAACTTCAACGCCACGAGAATCAGCTACAACTGCAGAAAGTGCACCACTGGCAGCTTCGTTGACTTCAGCAACAATTGCTTTTTTGTCTTGAAGATTTAAAGCCATTTGGATTAACCTCTGGTTGTGATTACAGCACTCAATACAAAATGTATTGAGCGTTTACGATGTTATTTAAAAATGAATAAATTCACTTCAAACCACAACATCGCCTACGTAGGTTTTATTAAGCCATCAATAATCTAAAGAAAATCGACAGCGCCTACGGTCTTGGGATAGACGATTATGAATTGCTTCAAAAATCACCCAACCACAAATATTAGGCGCAGAAGTATACACTAAATCTGCGCCTAAGCAAATTAGTTTGCTTGTGTGTCAAGACTAGCTTGATCAACAGCAACACCAGCACCCATCGTAGTAGAGATGCTTACTTTCTTCAGGAAAGTACCTTTCGCTGAAGAAGGCTTAGCTTTCTTAAGAGCAACTAGAAGTGCTTCTAGGTTCTCTTGAAGCTGGTTAGCTTCGAAAGTTGCTTTACCGATAGTAGTGTGGATGATGCCGTTCTTGTCGTTACGGTAACGAACCTGACCAGCTTTAGCATTTTTAACTGCTTCAGCAACGTTAGGAGTTACAGTACCAACTTTAGGGTTTGGCATTAGACCGCGTGGACCTAGGATTGTACCTAGTTGACCAACAACGCGCATTGCATCTGGAGAAGCAACAACAACGTCA
Organism: Vibrio sp. 14N.309.X.WAT.E.F5; assembly: GCF_030397615.1. Taxonomy (NCBI): domain Bacteria; kingdom Pseudomonadati; phylum Pseudomonadota; class Gammaproteobacteria; order Vibrionales; family Vibrionaceae; genus Vibrio; species Vibrio sp. 14N.309.X.WAT.E.F5. The sequence continues at coordinate 159,342 of NZ_JAPNXR010000047.1, forward strand.
AAGTCCATTACGCCTTTTTTCACTTGCTCAGCAAGATCTTCCATACCAACGATATCTGCGCCAGCTTCTTTAGCTGCTTCTGCGTTTGCACCTTGAGTGAACACAGCAACGCGGATTTCACGGCCAGTACCGTGAGGTAGCACAGTTGCGCCACGTACGTTTTGGTCAGATTTACGAGCATCGATGCCTAGGTTAACAGCAACATCTACAGACTCAACGAATTTAGCAGTTGCTAGTTCTTTAAGAAGAGCAATAGCTTCGTTGATTTCGTATTCTTTAGTTACTTCAACTTTGTCGCGGATTACGCGCATACGCTTAGTAAGTTTTGCCATGATCTTATCCCTCTACCACTAGGCCCATTGAACGAGCAGTACCAGCAATAGAACGCTTCATTGCTTCGATGTCAGCACCAGTCATATCAGCAGCTTTAGTTTCTGCGATTTCCTGTACTTGAGCGTCAGTTACTGTGCCCACTTTTTCAGTGTTTGGACGACCAGAACCAGACTTAACGCCAGCAGCTTTCTTAAGAAGAACAGCAGCAGGTGGAGTCTTAGTTACGAACGTGAAAGAACGGTCGTTGTATACAGTAATAACTACTGGAGTAGGTAGACCTTTCTCAACAGATTCTGTTTTTGCGTTGAACGCTTTACAGAATTCCATGATGTTCACGCCGTGTTGACCTAGAGCAGGACCAACCGGTGGACTTGGGTTTGCCATACCAGCTGCAACTTGCAGTTTGATATAAGCTTCAACTTTCTTAGCCATGATATTTCCTAAATATTTGGGTACATGCGCTAGCCTTTAGGCGAGCTCCCCTTAATTTCATAAATTACTTTTCACTTCCTAAGAAGTAAAAAGGCGCGAAATTATAATCATAATTCGCGCCTTTAACAACCCTAAAAAGGTGATTTTTTATACTCTTTCATTTTGAACAGCTTGTTAAATAGTTATCAACAGCTTACTCAAACTAACCGAGTCTTAGTCTAGTTTTTCAACCTGACCGAATTCAAGCTCAACAGGTGTTGCACGACCAAAGATCGATACAGATACCTTAATGCGGCTCTTCTCGTAATCCACTTCTTCAACAGTACCGTTAAAGTCAGCAAATGGACCATCGTTCACACGAACCACTTCACCCGCTTCGAACATTGTCTTAGGACGTGGAGACTCGCTCGCTTTCTCTAGACGGTTCAAGATAGCATCAGCTTCTTTGTCAGTGATTGGTGCAGGACGATCAGAGGTACCACCAATGAAGCCCATAACACGAGGAATGCTGCGTACTAAGTGCCATGATTCATCATTCATGATCATTTGCACTAATACGTAGCCAGGGAAGAACTTACGTTCGCTTTTACGGCGTTGACCTGCACGCATTTCCACTACTTCTTCAGTAGGTACTAAAACGTCACCAAAGAATTCTTCCATGTCGTGCATTTTAATATGTTCGCGTAACGATTGAGATACACGACCTTCATAGCCAGAAAAGGCTTGAACTACATACCAACGTTTTTTTGGAGCTTCACTCATGAATCAGAACCCTCTACACCCCAGTCGCTAGAGAAACTAAACGGACCATAATGCCGTCAATTCCCCAAAGCACTAGAGACATAACAATACATACAGCTAAAACGATCAATGTAGTTTGCATAGTTTCTTGGCGAGTAGGCCAAACAACTTTACGAATCTCCATACGAGATTCTTTTGCAAAATCGATCGCAGCTTTACCTTTAGTTGTTGTTGCTGCAACGCCTAGTGCGGCAGCAATCAGCACAACTACACCTGCAGCGCGAATTACAACAGACAATTCACCATACAGGTAATTACCCACAACAGCAGCAGCCAACAGTACAAAAGCGACTACCCACTTCATTGTATCTGCTGCACCTGAGCTATCAGGAGTTTCAGCGTTTGCTTTCATAAAACCAACCTGTGATAAGTCTTAAATATAGACGACAATAACCCCGCTGTTGCAGGGCACATTCCTTTGCGTTGCAAAACAACACATCTAACAGTCATTTTAGTCAAAAAGACCGTTTAATTCTTTGCTAAGAGCTAAAATTGATGTCAAAACACCCAACTCTTTTTTCAGCGCAGAAAAAGGGCATCAAATGATGCCCTTTTTACTAGTGGTTCGTCAAATCT